>JBIOEK010000593.1:0-2254 GCA_044445925.1 Hyphomicrobiales bacterium | reverse complement strand
TTCCTTGTGCATGTCGATGAAGATCTCGCCGAGGCGTCCATCCTCATATTCGCCGGTGTGCAGATAGACCTTGTGCCCGCCGACGGTTGCCTTCTGCGTATAGCTCTTGCGCCGGTTGGGGAGCTTCTCGCGTTCGCGCACCTTCTTCTCGATGATGACGCGCTCGATGATCTTCTCGGCCATCATCGCGGCGCGCCCCACCGGGGCTTGAGCGAGGATCGCCTCGACCCCATCCTCCTCATCCTCGTCATCGGCGACGAGGGAGGCGTTGAGCGGCTGCGACAGCTTCGAGCCGTCGCGGTAGAGCGCATTGGCTTTGAGCGCCAGCCGCCAGGAGAGCAGATAGGCGTTCTTGCACTCCTCGACCGTCGCGTCATTCGCCATGTTGATGGTCTTCGAGATGGCGCCGGAGATGAAGGGCTGCGCCGCGGCCATCATGCGGATATGGCTCTCGACCGAGAGGTAGCGCTTGCCGATGCGCCCGCAGGGGCTGGCGCAATCGAAGATCGCGTAGTGATCCTTCTTCAGATGCGGCGCGCCTTCGAGCGTCATGGCGCCGCAAACATGGGTGTTGGCCGCCTCGATCTCAGCTTTCGAGAAGCCGAGATGGGTGAGGAGGTCGAAGCCGGGGTCGTCAAGGCGCGCCAGCGGCACTTCGAGGGTTTCATGCAGGAATTCAGCGCCAAGCGTCCATTTGTTGAAGACGAACTTGATGTCGAATGCCGAGGGGAGGGCCTTATCGACGGCAGCGAGCTTCTCCGGCGAAAAGCCCTTGGCGGAAAGCGCCGCGGGGTTGATGGAGGGCGCCTGGCGCAGCGAGCCATGGCCGACCGCATAATCGGCGATGTCGGCGATCTCGGAAGGGCTGTAGCCGAGTGCCGTGAGCGCATCGGGCACCGCCTGGTTGATGATCTTGAAATAGCCGCCGCCCGCGAGCTTCTTGAACTTCACGAGGGCGAAATCGGGCTCGATGCCGGTCGTGTCGCAATCCATGACGAGGCCGATCGTGCCGGTCGGCGCGATCACCGTTGCCTGAGCATTGCGGTAGCCATGCCGCTCCCCGCCCGCGAGCGCCGCCTCCCAGGCCGAAACCGCGTGGGCCGCGAGCAGCGCCCCCGTCGTGCCCAGCGCGAGGCAGGCCGCGTGATCGAGCGGCACGGGCTGGGTCGCGAGCGCTTCGTAGCCCTGGCTCTCGCCGCGCGCCGCGCGCGCATGGTTGCGGATCACGCGCAGCATGTGCTTGGCGTTCCTGGCATAGCCCGGGAAGGGGCCGAGCTCGCCCGCCATCTCGGCGGAGGTGGAGTAGGAGATGCCGGTCATGATGGCCGTGAGCGCGCCGCAAAGGGCCCGCCCTGCCTGCGAATCATAGGCAAGGCCCATGGTCATGAGCAGGCCCCCGATATTGGCGTAGCCGAGGCCGAGCGTGCGGTAGCGATAGGAGAGCTCGGCGATCTCGCGCGAAGGAAACTGCGCCATGGTCACCGAAATCTCGAGGACGAGCGTCCATAGCCGGCAGGCATGCTCATAGGCGTCGACGTTGAAGGCCTTCTGCTCGCGATCATAGAACTGCAACAGGTTCAGCGAGGCGAGATTGCAGGCCGTATCGTCGAGGAACATGTATTCCGAGCAGGGATTCGAGGCGCGGATCGGCCCCGAAGCCGGGCAGGTATGCCAGTCATTGATGGTCGAATGGAACTGGATTCCGGGATCGGCCGAGGCCCAGGCGGCGTGCCCGATCCGCTCCCACAGATCGCGCGCCTTCAGCGTCTTGGTCACCTTGCCGGTGATGCGCGCCTTCAGCGCCCAGTCGCCATCGGTCTCGACCGCCTGCAGGAATTCGTCGGTGACGCGCACCGAATTGTTGGAGTTCTGGCCCGATACTGTGAGGTAGGCGTCCGAATCCCAATCGGTGTCGTAGATGTCGAAGGAAATGTCCTTATAGCCCTGGCGGGCGAACTGGATGACGCGCTTGATGATGCCGTCCGGAACTTCGTTCTTGCGCGCAGCCTTGACCTCGCGTTTGAGCGCCGGGTTCTTGTCGACGTTGAAGCAATCGTCGCCCGAGCCCTCGCAATTGACGCAGGCCCGGAAGATCGCCTTCAAATGCCGCTTGACGATTTTGGAGCCGGCGGCGAGCGCCGCCACCTTCTGCTCCTCGTTCACCTTCCAGTCGATGAAGGCCTCGATGTCGGGATGATCGACGTCGACCACCACCATCTTGGCCGCGCGCCGCGTCGTGCCGCCTGACTTGATC
>JBIOEK010000592.1:0-2267 GCA_044445925.1 Hyphomicrobiales bacterium | reverse complement strand
CGGGCAGGAGCCAAGCCGTTGCGGATGTTCCTCGCTCGGCGCTCCTTTGGGACCAGTGGTTCGGCGGCCGGAACAAACGTCGGAAGCCTGGAGGCGATCGGGAGAGAGTTTCGCCAGCTCATGCGCAAACATGTCGATAAATTCAGGGCGATGAAGCAGCATAAGCGCCCTCACCCGTCATCAGCCGACGCACCCGAAAAGCTCTCCGGCGAGCCGGAGTGGGAAGAGAGCGCCGAGGCGTCGGCCTCTTCGGGCGGACGCAGCTTTTGAAACTTAACCAGCAGCAGCAGGTCATAAACCGCCTTCAGCGCGCCCCCGATGACGAGCGGCCAGCCGAAGGTCGAAAGGGTCAGGAGATAGCTGGCGAGGAGCGGGCTCAAGGCCGATGCGAAGCTTCGGGGGACCGCGGTCAGGCTTGCCGCCGCCGGCCGTTCCTGCGGCGTCACCACGGCCATGACGTAGGAGCTGCGCGTCGGGACATCCATCTGGGACAATGCGCTGCGGGCGAGCAACAGGCAGATCGCGGTCGCGAGGTTTGGCGCGAAGGGAACGAGGATCAGGAAGATGTTGGACGGCAGATGTGTGAACACCATGGTGTTGATGAGGCCGAAGCGTTCCGAGATCGGCACTGCGAGCAGGTAGGAGATCGCCGAAAAGATGCTGCTCCAGAACAAGATGGAGGCGGCCGTCGTCACCGACAGGTCGTAAGCTTGGTAGAGCCAAAGCGCGAGGAGCGACTGAACGAAGAAGCCGCCCCCGAAGGCATCGATGCTGAACAGAGCCGCGAGCCCATAGACGATCCCGCGGGATTGCCGCAATGGCGCGGGCGCTGCTTGCGCCACCGTTTCGACCGCGGGCGAGAGCGGAAGGTAGAGCAGGAACGCGGCTGCGCCGAGCGCCCCATAGAGTCCGAACATGGCCTGCAAGGCGGCAAGGCGCGTCCACCCCCCTCGCTCGACAGCGAGATCGGGAATGGAAGCGGCCAGCGCGCCTATGGCGCCGGCGAGCGTCCCGGCGAGGGCGTAGCGCGCGAACAGCGCCGTGCGTCGGCGCGGTTCGATCGTCTGGGCGAGCACCGTGTGCTCGAGCGGGAGAAAGACGCTGACATCGCCGGAGCTCGGATTCATCGTTCCGACGAAGGCGACAATAAGGAGCGGCCAGAATTTGCTGGCCAATGCAAAGCCCGCTCCCGTCGCCGCCATCAAGAGGCAGGCGGCCAGGAGCATGCGCCGGCGCTCGTGCCGATGCGCGAATATCCCGACCCACAGCGTCAGAAGCGCCGAGCCGATCAGGGTCGCCGTGATGATCGAGCCGATGGCGAGCACGCTAAGACCGAGCTCGAGAAGATAGATGGGCAGCAGCACGGAAACAAAACCGTCGGCGAAGGCCCGCACGGCGCGTGCGGCAAGGATGTGCAAGGCGTCCTTCGAGGTTCCGGGCGGGATCGGCCGCCACCATTCGTCGCCGTCGAGCTTTTGTGAGCGAACCATCATGGCGTCGGGCGCAATACAAAGATCGCCGCCGGCTCGCCGGAGGTGGCCCGCACGGCGAGGAACAGCTTCCCAAGCGCGGTCTTCGCTTCGAGCCGGAGAGGCCGCCGCTCGGCCGCCTGGCTTGGCGGAGCGGCCGTGAAGCCTAGCCCCGGAAGCGCGGGAGCACAAAGCATCCGCATATGCTCAGCTCCTCTTCGGCGCGGCCTCGCGTCGCGAGGCCCAGGCGTAGAGCGCGTCGTAGATGACGAAGCCGTGCGCCAGCACCTGGTGGTCGTCGGGCGACAGATCCCGCAGCCCCATCGAGATCGCCAGCAAGCCGGCCGATTGCGGGGTCAGGTCGTGACGGCCGGTGTCGGCCCCGCGTACGATCTTGGCGATGGTGACGAGGGCGGGATCGCGCTCGAGCTCGTGCTTCGACATGAAGGTGTCGAAGCTGCAGCCCTCGCCCACATGGGTGAGCTCGACGCCGGGAACGTCGTAGGGCGTGGCTCCGGTCTCCTTGGCGATCCGGGTCACTTGATCTTGCGGCACGAACAGGAACTCGGGCTCGTTGTCGATGAAGCGGGCGATGAGCCAGGGGCAGGCGATGCGGTCGATGACCGGACGTTCGCGAGTGACCCATTTCATGACATCATCTCCATTCGAGGCGCCCCATGAGAAAGGATGGACGCGTCGGGACCGAGGAAGCGAAACCGCCTTGCCTGAAGAAGGGCGACAAGCGATCCTCGACCACACCTTTGATACAGTCGTTTCAAATAGTCAAATGTATGATAT
>JBIOEK010000591.1:0-2285 GCA_044445925.1 Hyphomicrobiales bacterium | reverse complement strand
TATTTCTAATCGGCATGGCCTTCATAGCGCACATGCATGTTCTAATGGCTGGTTTTGTGCCCGTTGAAATCGGCGAGCTGCATGGGGCCCATCGGGTGGTTGGCGCCGAGCCGCTTGGCGGTGTCGATGCCATCGACACCGCCATGCGGCTCGGCGCCAACCACCCGATGGGCCCCTTGCAGCTCGCCGATTTCATCGGCCTCGATACCTGCCTTTCGATCATGCAGGTGCTCTATGAAGGCCTGGCCGATTCGAAATATCGGCCTTGCCCGCTGCTCGTGAAATATGTCGAGGCGGGCTGGGTCGGCAAGAAGGTCAAGCGCGGCTTCTACGATTATCGGGGCGAGAAGCCGGTGCCGACGCGATGAGCATCTCGCGCGAATTGCACCTTTGTTCCAGCGGGATCGCGCCGCTTTTTCGAACGCGAGCCTTCACAAGGGCGTCATTGTCCAGCTAGATTAAGGAGGTCGAGGCGAATCTGCCTCATTCGTTCGGAGAGCGTGGCTTGACAGTCCATGTAGCGCCTCCCGTGTCGCCGGAGGCATGCCCAGCGTTGGTGCTCAACGCCGATTACCGCCCGTTGAGCTATTATCCCCTGTCGCTCTGGTGCTGGCAGGACGCCATCAAGGCTGTGTTCATGGAGCGGGTCAACATCGTCTCCGAATATGACCGGCAGGTGCGCTCGCCGAGCTTTGCCATGCGGCTGCCCTCGGTCGTCTCGCTCAAGACCTATGTCAAGCCGCCGCGCCACCCGGCCTTCACGCGCTTCAACGTGTTCCTGCGCGACCGCTTCACCTGTCAATATTGCGGCGAGCGCGACGATCTGACCTTCGACCATGTCGTGCCGCGCTCGAAGGGCGGACAGACGGTGTGGGCCAATGTCGTCGCCGCCTGCGCACCTTGCAATCTGCTGAAGGGCGATTGGCTGCCGGCCGAATCCGGCATGTGGCCGCGCCAGAAGCCGTTCCAGCCGACGGTCCATGATCTCCATCAGAACGGACGGCAATTCCCGCCGAACTATCTGCATGAGAGTTGGATGGATTATCTCTACTGGGATGCGGAGCTCGAGCCTTAGGGAGAGCCCTCCTTCTCCCGCCTTTGCGTGAGTAGGTTCCGAGGTTCTCGAACTCGATCCGAGGAAGTCGAGGCGCATGGGGAAGGGTTCCGCTCGGCATCAACGCCCCTCATCCGCCCCCCGCCGACGGCGACGGGCACCTTCACCGCAGAGGCCGGAGAAGGGTGCGCAAGCGATGACGGCAGGGCGCTTGCCAGCGCCGCATTCTCCGCCCTTATCCTGATGGCGAGGATGCCCGCATTCGCGAGCGAGAAGCCGAGCGCATACCAGGGCAAGCCGAGCGTCAGCGGCAACACCGCGATCTCGCCTGCCACCACCAGGTAGTTCGGATGCGAGAGGAAGCGATAAGGGCCGATACGCCGGAGCGGCGCGTCTCGCAGCACGATGATGCGGGTCGTCCAGCCTTCGCCGAGACTCGCGATCACCCAGACCCGAAGCAGCTGCAGGAGCACGAAGGCTGCGAGCCACGCAAGCGAAACCGCGGCATCATGGCCGAGAAGCCAAAGCCCAACGAGCCAAGCGGCATGCAGGAGGACGATCGCCGGATAATGGCGTGCCCCGGCTTCGACCGCGCCACGCGCGAGCAGCCTCCTCGTATTGCGGTGGGCGAACGCGAGCTCCGCGCCCCTCTGTAGCGTGACGAAGCCGAGAACGAGCTCGGCCGGCGTCACGCAGCCCTCTTCAGCGAGACAAGGCTCGCCGTGAAGCCAGGGCCTAGCGCGCTGAGCACGGCGCGGGGCGGCAGGCCGGCCTTGAGGACGCGCTCGAGCACGAAGAATACGGTCGGCGCCGACATGTTTCCGTAGTCGGCGAGCACCTCGCGCTCATGGTCGAGCGAGCCCTGCGCCAGCGACAGCGCCCTTTCGAGCGCCATCACCACCTTGGCTCCCCCGGGGTGGCAGACGAAGCGGTCGACATCCCCGAGGCTGAGGCCTTTGCCTTCCAGGAGCCCGGCCACGGCGGCGCCGAGATTGGCCTCGACGAAAGGCGGGATGGCGCGCGCGAAGATCACGCCGAAGCCCTCCGGATCTATGTCCCAGCCCATCAGGTCGAGCGTCTCGGGCCAGGTATGCTCCCCCACCGCCTCAATCTCGGCGATGCCACCACCGCCGGCGCGCAGCACGCAGGCGGCGGCGCCGTCCCCGAACAGCGCCGTCGCCACGATATTCGCCTTGGTCAGGCTGTCGGGCCTCGACGCAAGGGTGCACAG
>JBIOEK010000590.1:0-2297 GCA_044445925.1 Hyphomicrobiales bacterium | reverse complement strand
CTCGCCCGATCGGCGCTTGCGAGGGCGTGCCGAAACCGTTCCTTAACATTAAGGAGTTGATATCAACCCCTGGACAACTCGATCTAAACTCACCCTGGCCGCTCGACGGCGCGTCGTTCCTTGAACCCGAGCGAAAGCCATGCTTGCTCACTACAGCGCTCCGGTGCCGGCACGCCCGATGAGCCGCATCGATTTTCGGGACAGGCACGCAGGATTAGCGGAAGGAGGCAAAGACTTGGACGGCGAGGCTGAGCATCGAGGCCATGTGCCGGTCCTTCTCGCCGAGGTGATGGAGGCGTTGGCGATCACCGCAGGCGGGACCTATATCGACGCCACCTTCGGCGCCGGTTCCTACAGCCAAACCATTGTTTCCTCAAATGAATCTACGCGCGTCCTGGCGCTCGACCGCGACCGCGAGGCGATCCGCGAAGGCGCGGCGCTCGTGGCGCGCGCCGCCGGGCGCCTCACCCTCGTCGAGGGGCGCTTCGGCGATATCGTGCGGATCGCAAAGGATCACGGCTTCGGCAGGGTCGACGGCGTGGTCTTCGACATCGGCGTCTCATCCATGCAGATCGACCGGCCGGAGCGCGGATTCTCCTTCCGGCATGACGGCCCGCTCGACATGCGCATGAGCCCGCAGGGACCTTCCGCCGCCGATCTCGTCGCCTCCCTGAGCCTCGATTCGCTTGCCGATATCCTGCGGTTCTACGGCGAGGAAAGATATGCCGGGCGCATAGCCCGTGCCATCGTCGCGGCGAGGCAGGAGGCGCCGATCCGCACGACGCGCGAGCTGCGGCGCATCGTCGCCTCGGCGGTTCCGGCCTCGCGCGAGGGCATCGACCCGGCCACTCGCAGCTTCCAGGCGCTTCGCATCGCGGTCAATGACGAGCTCGGCGAGCTGGTGCGCGGGCTTGTCGGTGCGGCCTCGCTCATCGTCCCGCGAGGACGGCTCACCGTCGTCACCTTCCATTCGCTGGAGGATCGCATCGTCAAGCGCTTCCTGCGCGACAAGACGGCGCCGCAGCAGGCCATCTCGCGGCATCTGCCGACCGAGGCGCCGGCCGAACGCAGCTTCACGACGATCGGTGGCCCGATCACGGCCGGCAGCGCCGAGCTCGCCCGCAACCCGCGCGCCAGATCGGCCAAGCTGCGCTGGGGCGTGCGCGGCAGCGCGCCCTTGCCCTCCGACATCTCGGCCCTTTCAGCCCTCACGGCGCTGCCCGAACGCAAATCCAGCCGCGCGAGGCGCGCATGATCAGGCTTCTCAACCTCGCGGCCATCTGCTGCCTCATCGGCTCGGCGCTCTACGCCTACCGCATCAAATACGACACGCTCTACGACACCGAGGAGGTGGCGAAGCTGACGCGGCAGGTCGAGGTCGAGAAAGTGACCATCGCGACGCTGCGCGGGGAATGGCAGGCCATGTCGTCGCCGGCGCGGCTGCAAATCCTCGCCGACAAATATCTCGATCTCGTGCCGCTGAACGTGCGCCGCACCGCCGTTTCGCCGGCTGATCTGCCGCGCAAGCAGGCCGAAGGAGACGAGATCGGCCGCAAGCTCGATGCGCTTGGCCTCGGCGAACCGACCACGACGCCCCCCGGGCGAGGCGCGGGAGGGAACACACCGACTGGGAGCCGCAAGCCATGATCAACGATCCAGGCGAGCGGAACGCGAATGACGCAGGGCCAAGCGGCCGCATCGGCCGGCTGCGGGGGATGCTGCGCTCGCTCCTGCGCATGCATGTGGACAAGAGCGCCGCCCGCATCGTGCTCGTGGGGCTCGCCTTCGCGGCGGTCTACCTCGTCATCGCCGGGCGCCTCATTGCCATCGGCTTTTGGGGGGAAGAGCGGGCCGGCGCCCACCGGGCCTCCGAGGTGGTCGCCTCCAATCCGCGGCCCGACATCATCGATCGCAACGGGGAAATCCTGGCGACCGACCTGCAGGCCGTCTCCGTCTTCGCCGAGCCGAACAAGCTCGTCGACAAGGACGAGGCGGTCGAGCTGATCACCTCGGTGCTGCCGGATCTCGACGCCAGGGCCTTGCGCGAGAAATTCTCGAAGCGAAAGGGTTTCGTCTGGGTCAAGCGCGACATCACGCAGGCCCAGCGCGAGGAGATCTATCATCTCGGCCTGCCGGGCGTCGGGTTCCTGGACGAGAAGCGGCGCATCTACCCCAACGGCAATGCGGCCGCCCATATCCTGGGCGCCGTCAACACGGACAATATCGGCATTGCGGGCATCGAGAAATACATCGACGCGCATGGTCTCGACGCCTTGCGCGAGGCCGGGCTGCCGATG
>JBIOEK010000589.1:0-2305 GCA_044445925.1 Hyphomicrobiales bacterium | reverse complement strand
GCCCAGGGCAGGATACCGTCCCTGAATTCCGTCACCTGCTTACCGCCTTGCAGCACGATCGCGTCCTTGCCGACGAGGTCGACGCGCGACACATGGCTGTCGAGGTTGACGCGCACGCAGGGCCAGTTCAGGCGCGCTGCCACCTGCTCGATATGGGTCGACTTGCCGGTGCCGTGATAGCCCGAGACCATCACGCGGCGGTTATGGGCGAAGCCCGCCAGGATCGCGAGGGTGGTGTCGCGATCGAAGACATAGTCCTGATCGAAATCGGGCACATGCTCGTCCCCCTTCGAATAGGCGGGGCATTCCATATCGGTGTCCAGGCCGAACACCTGTCTCACCGAGACCTTCATGTCCGGCAGAGGCGCCGTCTCAACGCTCGCGTTCATCTCATCCTCGCTCGTGGCCAGAGGCAGCCACCGCCGTTGTCGCAAAAAGCACGCCAATCCCGCCATGCCCGGACGGGTCCGGGCATCCACGACCGACCTCTGCGAGCCAGGCACGCGGGGAAGACGTGGAGGCAGGAGCCGATCCCTCGATCCAGCGGGGATTCGGTCCGGCCATGACGGCGATAGACCCGGCCGGGCGCTTAGACCAGCCCGGCCGTACGCAGGTAATTATATGCGTTGATGATCGCGCGCAATTGATCTTCGCATGAGCGGTCGCCGCCATTGGCGTCGGGGTGCAGGCGCTTCACCAGCTCCTTGTAGCGGGCCTTCATCATGGCCTTGTCGGCGCCGGGCTCGAGGCCAAGCGTATCGAGCGCCTTCCTGGTGGCGTTGCCGACGCGCGGTTCCACGGGCTTGGCCTCGCGCGCATATTCGGAGAAACCGCGCCTGTTGAACAGGCCGAACGGATCGTTGAGCGTCGTGTCGTCGAAGGCGCCGCGCAGCCTTTCGCTGGTCTCGGCCGCCGGGCCGTTCACGCCCATGCGCCAAGTCGGGCGGTGGCCATAGAGGTCGGCCTTCTGAAAGGCAGCGACAGCCTCGTCAGGCATGTCCTTGAAATAATTGTAGCTTGCGTTGTAGGCGCGCACATGGTCGAGGCAGAAATGAAAATACTGACCCTCCCGCCCGCGCCCCTGCGGCGCGCGATAGGGGCCTAGCACCTTGCAGCCCGGATGACCGCAGATGGGGTCGGCGGCGCTATCGGCGGCGGGATCGCAGCGCTGGCGCGTGCGCACACGATCGAAAAGGGGCGAGTTCAAATCCATGGCTACCGTGATTATGTGGCGTGCAAGCGTTAACGCCAAGCTCAAAGGGCGAGATTATTGTCGGGGCCCCAACGTTTTCGCATAGGTGTCACCCCCCGGCCCCACCCTGATGTGGTGTCGGGCGGCGCGATCTCAAGCCGGAAGGAGCATGACGTATGGGGATGTCAGAGCGAATCGAACGCAAATTGAGGGCGGCCTTCGCACCCGAGGTGCTGGTCGTGACCGACGATTCGCATAAGCATCACGGCCATTCGGGCTGGCGCGAAGGCGGGGAAACGCATTTCTCGGTCGCGGTGACTTCGCAGGCCTTCGCGGGCAAGAGCCGCATCGAGCGCCACCGCATGGTCAATGCGACGCTGGCCGAAGAGCTGGCAGGCGGCGTGCACGCGCTCGCCATCTCGGCGAAAGCGCCAGGCGAGGAATAGCTCCCGGCGGCGGTCAAGCAAGGCTCTTCTCGAACGCAATGCGCGGATAATCCGGGCGAGGCCGCGAGCGCGCATAGATCGCCGACGCCGCGAGCAGCGCCAAGCCGAAGGCAAGATGCAGGATCGCGTAGCGATGCGGCGCATCGATGCCGGCCGCCTCGGCACGATCGATGAACACGCCGGAGAGAAATTGCACCACGCCCGAGCCGCCCATGAAGACGAAATTGATGAAGGTCACACCGACCCCGATCAGCCGGTCCGGAATGAAAAGGCGGGCATGCGCCATGAGCGAGCCGTAGCTCATCCCGAAGAAGCCGATGATGCAGAACAGGATGATCGGCGCGGCGAGGCCGGACGAAGGCCATGATGCCAGGAGGATGAAGGCGAAGCCGACGATGCTGCAGGCGAGCAGCGCCGGAGCCTTCGGACCGCGCATCAGCCGCTCGGCCGGACCGAAGGCGAGCGCGCCCAAGGCCATGACGAGCGACATGACGAACGCCGCATTGCCGATCGATATGGGGTCGAGCCGGTGCACCTCGCTGAGATAGGGGCCGATCCACAGGCTGCGCTCCGAGATCACGACCGCGTAGCTCATGAAGATGATGGGCAGCATCAGATGCAGGGTAGGCAGGCGCGCGATCATGAGGGCTCCGGCGAAGACCGGCAT
>JBIOEK010000588.1:0-2327 GCA_044445925.1 Hyphomicrobiales bacterium | reverse complement strand
GCGTTCCTGGGATTCGAATCATCCAAGGCCCCAAGAGACCCCCCAAGGGACTCCCCGGGGCCGACCCAGGAAGGGCGGACGCCGCCATGATTGCAGAAACGGTGATCGGCGCCGGCGCGGTCACGGCCGGCGGATACGCCTATGCAAGAGGAAGGCGCGTCAGGCTCTATCGCGAGCTTGCGAACCGCGTCGCCCGGATCGCCGGCACGCAGGCTCTCGATCTCGAAGCGCTGCGGGCGCGACAGCTGCCGGGCTTCGCGGACCGGCTCGCGAGCCTGACGGATTCCCTGCCGCGCGGCAGCTTCGAGGCGGTGGAGGCCGAGGCCGAACGCCTAGTGGCGCCCGAGCGCAGCTTCGTCCCGGCCCATAAGAAGGGCGGCACCGTCGCCTACGAGACGCTGATCGCCGCCGCCCCGGCCATCGTCGCCCTGTATCATTCGCCCGAGCTCCAGGGCTTCGTCTCGCGGCTTGTCGGGGTTCAGGTCCGGCCGACCCCGATCAACGATCAGAGCTCCCTCTCGGTGCTGTCCTACGACAAGCCGGGCGACCATATCGGCTGGCACTACGACCATAACTTCTATCGCGGCCGGCATTTCACCCTGCTGATCGCCATCGGCAACAAAGGCAGGGCCGAAGGCGGGTTGAGCCATGCGGTCCTCATGGCGCGGATCAAGGGCGAGGAGGTCCGCCTCAGCACCGCCCCGAACACCTTCGTCCTCTTCGAGGGCGCGCGTATCTGCCACAAGGTGACGCCGATCCTCGAAGGCGAGCGGCGCCTCATGCTGAGCATGACCTATTGCACGGATGAGCGGGCCTATTGGTGGCAAGGCGTGTCGCGCCGCCTCAAGGACACGGCCTTCTACGGACTCAGAGCGCTCTGGACCTGAGCCGGCCGAACGGCGCGAGGCCGGTCGCGGCACTTGCCCTTGCCTTTATGACCGCGGCTCGCGGTCTCGGCTCGGCGAGCGCGCCATGCGCCGCACTTGGAAATGCAGGATGCGACGCGAGCCAGAACGGCCCGCAATTCGATCGTATTGGTATCGCCACGACAAGGGCATGTTCTCCGATCGGCTTTGAGTGCCAGGCGCGCTCGCGAGCTTGCTGAAGCCCGGCGCGACGCGAAGTGCGGGATTTGATCGGGCCGGACCGAAATGCCATGATCGGCTGCCGGCCAGATGCCCCTCCGGCATCGGATGATGAAAGACCGTCGATGAGCGCCCGCGCGGCCCATGCAAGACCCGGCTCGTCTCTTGCGCGCGGGACGAAATTGATTTTCGCTTGCCTCGCGCTCGCGGCCGGATACGGGCTGTCGGGCCCGGCTCAGGCCCAGACACGATGCGACGCGACGACGCCACGCGTCGAGCTTCGCATCTTTCGCTACGCCGCGCAGACCGACGAGGAGAAGAGCCGATTCCTCAAATTCCACGAAATCCTGTTCGAGGATATGCTGGAGCTGAGCTCCGAAACGGATATCGCGGCGCTCAAGGTCAGCCCAGCCCCCTCGCACACTCCGCCGCGACCTCCCGACAGTCTCACCGGCATGCGGGCCGGCTGGGAGGACGCCTGGTGCGCCTCGCTGCTGCTGCTCTCGGGTTCGATGGATCACGATGCCGCGGGCGTTTATCAGGTCGACAGCCTGATATATTGGGGCCAGCTCAAGCCGGAGGGGATGCGGGAATTCATCAAGGCCAGGATGCCGATTACGCCTCAGGGACAGCTTACCGCGAACGACACGCATTCGCTGGTCGTGACCTTCGCATTGGCGATGGACGCCAAGCGGCGCGGGGCCCGCAGCTCGCTCGTGCAAAGGCTGTTGCAGCTCGCCAGGAACAGGGCGGTCGATCTCGAGCAGCGGGGCGAGCTCGTCGGCCCTCTGGCGGACATCAAGACCTATATCGACAAAGAGATCGCCGCCCCCACCGCCGCGCAGAGGTGAGCCATGCGTTCGAGCGCCAAGGCCCGCCTCATTGCCATCGCGTCGCTTGCCATGCTTATGGCCATGCTGACGGCAAGGCCGTCGGCCGCGATCGAGATCCGTGCGGTCTTCATGCCACTCAGCGGCCCGGATGAGCTCGGCCGTTCGGTCGGTACCATCCTGGCGCTGCAGTTCTGGCAGACCCTGGTCAAGGAGCCCCCAAAGGGCAAGAAGCGCGAGCTCGGCGACGGCTCGGTCTATTGGATCGGGCGCCAGGTTCCGATCAGGAGCCACGCCGATGCCGCACGGCTCGCCGAAGCCATCGACGTCACCGGTCAATTCACCTTCTGGGGACATGTCCACGCCTTCGATCAAGGCGCTCTCGCCACCTCCTATCTGACGCTGCCCGACT
>JBIOEK010000587.1:0-2340 GCA_044445925.1 Hyphomicrobiales bacterium | reverse complement strand
TGGATCGAGGAGGCCGCGGGCGCGCTGGCATTGGCGGCGCTCGCTGCGACCTCGATCATCGACTTCCAGGCGGTCATCGTCGACGGCGCCTTTCCGGCAGTCATCCGCGAACGCATCGCCTCGCGCATGGCGGAGCTGCTCGAAGCCATGGATCATCGAGGCTTGTCGCCGATCATTGTCGAAGAGGGCTCGATCGGCGGGGGCGCACGCGCCATGGGCGCCGCCGCGCTTTTGATGCTTGCGAATTTCGGGCCCGACCGGGAGGTCCTGTTCAAGGATCATGTCGTTGCTGGAGGCATTGAAAGATCCTAGCAGCGACCTTCGCAGAAGACAGGGGCGCGCAGGGATGCATCCCTCCTGCGGGGCAGCAGGCTAACGCAATCGCGACATTCGAGCCTCTCGTTCCTGTTGTGTTCTCATCGAGCTCGGCGCGGCGGGTGCGGTGGCCATCGTCTCGAGGTTCTTCAAAGGCCGATCGCGGGGCGGCGGAACGCGGGCCTGAAGCCGCCCGTTCACCGTGTCGCGAGGTCAGGCCGGCACGATCGCCGTCGCCTCGATCTCGAGAAGCGCCGCCCTCTCGACTAGGCGCTTGACCTCGACGACCGCCATGGTCGGATAGTGCCGGTCGAAGGCTGCCCGATAGGCGTCGCCCAGCCCCTTGGGATCCGCCAGATACGCCTCGATGTCGGTCACGTACCAGGTGAGCCGCACCAGATGATGCGGCTCCGCCCCGCCCTCGGCGAGGATGGCACGAATATTCAGGAAGCAGCGCTCCGCCTGCGCCACGAAGCCTTCGGGAAATTGGCCCATCTGATCCCAGCCGACGACCCCGCCCGTCAGGACCACCCTGCCCTGCGCGGTCATGCCATTGGCATAGCCCCTCGGGCGCGGCCAGCCTTGCGGATTGAGGCTCCTCGGGCGGGCCTCCTCCTCGGACACCAGGCTCGGGATCACGACCGATTTGCGCGGAGGGCTCATCTCGGCTTTTCCTGTCCGGCTTCGGCCTTGGCGCGCTCGCGCAGCACGAAGCGCTGCAGCTTGCCGGACTCGGTGCGCGGCAAGGCTTCGACGAAGGTGATGAGGCGCGGGCTCTTGAAGGGCGCAATCTCGGCCTTCACGTGCTCCTGGAGCGCGCCGGCCAGCGCCTCGCTGAGCTCCTCTCCCGCGCGCGTCACCACATAGGCTTTCACGACCGTCGTGTCATGGGCGGCGTCGGGCGCACCGACGACGGCGCATTCGAGCACGGCCGGATGGCTGAGCAAGGCCCCTTCCACCTCGGGACCCGCGATATTGTAGCCGGCCGAGACGATCATGTCGTCCGAGCGCGCTTGATGCCAGTAATAGCCGTCCTCGTCGAGGCGGTAGGTGTCGCCGGTGAAGTTCCAGCCCTTGCGCACATAGTCGGCCTGGCGCGGATCGTCGAGATAGCGGCACCCTGTCGGGCCACGCACCGCGAGCAGGCCGACGGAGCCGCGCGGCAGGTCGTTCCCGTCCTCGCCGACGATCTTCGCCTCGTAGCCGGGCACCGGGATGCCGGTCGCGCCCGGCTTGATCCTGCCGACCGGTGCGCCAATGAAGATGTGCAGCATCTCGGTCGAGCCGATGCCGTCGAGGATCTCGATGCCGGTCGCCCGGTGCCAGGCCTCCCAGGTGGCCCTGGGCAAAGCCTCGCCCGCCGAGACGCAGACGCGCAGGCTCGCGACATCGCCTTGTTGCATCTTGTTGAGCATCGCCCGATACGCGATCGGGGCCGTGAAGCAGACCGTCGGCTTCAGCGTCTTGATGGCCTCGAGCAGCTTGTCGGGCCCTCCCTGCTCGAGCAGGATCGAGGAGACGCCGACCCGCAGCGGGAACAAGGCACCACCGCCGAGGCCGAAGGTGAAGGCGAGCGGCGGCGAGCCGATGAACACATCGTTCATGCGCGGCTCGAGCACGTATTTGCCATAGGTGTCGCAAGTCGCGAGGAGATCGCGATGATTATGCATCGCGCCTTTCGGCACGCCGGTCGTCCCCGAGGTGAAGGCGATCAGGCAGATATCCTCGGCGTCGGTCCGGCAGGCGACGAAATCGGACGGGGCCTTCTCGACACGGCGCAAGAGATCCTCGCTCGAGGCGCCGCCCATCGGCACGATGGTCGCGAGGACGGGCGAAACGGATTTGGCCTTCTCCATCTCCTCCATGAAGCGGTGGTCGCACAGAGCGAGCCCGACCTTTGCCTTGCCGCTCATGAAGGCGAGCTCCTTGGCGCGCAGCAGCGGCATCGAGGTCACGGCGACGCCGCCGGCCTTCATCACCGCGAACAGCGCCGCAGCCATCAGCGGGTTATTGGGCGAGCGCAGC
>JBIOEK010000586.1:0-2343 GCA_044445925.1 Hyphomicrobiales bacterium | reverse complement strand
GTCCCAATGGGCAAATAGCAGCCTCGTCGTCGTCAGTCGCACGCTCGTCCCTCGCATTCGGGCGGATTTGCCCCAACTCGTTGACATCTCGTTAGGGAACGCCTTCGTGCCGTCGCGAAACGCATCTTCCCCAAGAATCGCTTCTGAGGCCTCGGTCAGCAGATGCCGTGCCAGGCCCGATGCGCTTCCCGGGAAAGCCTCGCGAAAAAGCGTGTGGCGCCAGCCGAATTAGGGTTAACCGACGGTTTCGATTGCTTTTTGTGCGGTTTCGAGGCATTGTTGCAAATATTGGCTTCGCCCTGGCGGTCGGCTCCGTCGCATAGGGCGCTTCACTTGGATCCGGGAGTTCGGGAGTAGATGTCGGCGAGTTCGGCTTGCATCTCACGGCTCCATCGCTTCCAGAGCCCTTCGGGGCTCTTTTTTTGCGCCTATGCGGACCCTGCATCCCGGGAATATCCTGACGCGATCCGCCTCCCTGCGATGCAGCTCCGAGGAGACGCCGGAAACCCCTTGAAGCCAGCCGGATTTCGGTCCAAGGAACCTAAGTGACGCGCGCCCGCGAGCCGATCTTCAATGTTCCAGCGGTCGTGCTGGCGGTCGCGGCGGTTCTGACCTCCATTCATGTCGGGCGAGCCTTCCTGTCGGAGGATGCCGATTTTGCCTGGCTGATCGACTTTGCCTTCATACCGGCGCGGGAAATCTCTTGGTTCGCGCCCGGCATCCTCACGGGGCTCGTCGAGCATGGCCCGACCGGGCTCGATGAAGGCGGCATCGCCCGCTACCAGCTGGCGGCCTATCTCCTGGCGCAGGGCGGGCCGCATCCCTGGACGCTCCTGACCTATGCCTTCCTGCATGAAAACTGGCTGCATCTCGGGCTCAATCTCGTGGTTTTGGCCGCGCTCGGCACGCCGGTGGCGCGGCGCTGCGGGGCCCTGCGCTTTCTTGCCCTGATCGCGGCGGGCGCCCTGGCCGGCGCCCTTATGCATCTCCTCGTGCATCCGAGCGGGGTGGCGCCGCTGATCGGCGCCTCGGCCTCGGTCTCCGCCAGCATGGGAGCCGCGGCGCGATTCGTCTTCGATCCGGTGGCGCGGATGGGAGGAAGCTCGCCCCGGCTCGCTCAGGCTCTCCGCAATCGCACCGTGATCGTCTTTACGCTGGGCTGGTTCTTTGCCAACGCCATGTCGGGGCTCGGCGCCAATCCGAGCGTGCTCGCCAATGCCTCGATCGCCTGGGAGGCCCATATCGGTGGCTTTCTCCTCGGCTTCCTGGCCTTTGCCCTGTTCGATCCGCTACGGCGGCGAGACCACGAGCCCGTGGACGGCAAATCCGCCGGTTATGAGTGATTGCCAAACGTCCGAGCCGGGCCCACATTCAGGAAACAGACCAAAGACGGCGGCTTCGGGCCCGGTCATGGTTGATGGGCCTCGCTTCGCCGTTCGCGGATAGCGTCAAGGGAGGACTATGCCATGCATGTCGCGAGCATTCTCAAGGACAAGGGCAAGGAGGTCGTCACCATGGGCCCGCGCTCGACCGTCAAGGAGGCCGTGGCGCTGTTGGCGCGCAAGCGCATCGGCGCCGTGGTGATCGCCGGCGTCGAAGGGCGGGTGCTCGGCATCTTCTCCGAACGCGACGTGGTGCGCGTGCTGGCCCAGAAGGGGCCCGAGGTCTTGGCCGACGAGCTGTCGCGTCATATGACTACGCCGGTGGTCACATGCACAGCCCATACCTCGATCGATGACATCATGCATTTGATGACGAGCAAGAAATTCCGTCACCTGCCGGTGGTCGAGAACGATGCTCTCAGCGGCCTCGTCTCCATCGGCGACGTGGTGAAGTTCCGCCTCGCCGAGATCGAGACCGAGCACAAGGCGATGCGCGATTACATCGCGAGCGCCTGAGGCGGTTTCATACTCTAGGCGCTTCGCTGGCGAGCCAGAAAGCTTCTTTCGGCGATATCCAGGATCTCCCGGATTTGCGGCAGCACGCGCGACATGGCTTCCCGACCCGCCGTGATCGCCTCGGCGGCACGATGGAAGTCGAACAGGCCCACATTGCTGAGCTGGGGCGAGGCCAGGATATCGGGTGGATCGCCGGCGAGCCTGGCGCGCGTGATGCGATCTTGCGTGATGTTGAAGGCATCGATCATCACCTGCGCGAAACCAGGCGTTCCGCGCCGGCGACGGAAAATATCCCGCATGCGCGAGGCGGCTTCGCGCATCGGCGACAGGAAGCTCATCTCGGACCTTGCGGCCATGGCCTCGACGACTTCGCCCGGCTCGGCCTCGCCGCCGAAATCCTGGATGACGGTGCCGCGCCCATAGCCCGCTCCGCTGAGATTGACCG
>JBIOEK010000585.1:0-2343 GCA_044445925.1 Hyphomicrobiales bacterium | reverse complement strand
GTTCTCCATCGACATCCTGTCGAGCAGCGATGCTTTCTACTACTTCGTGCTCTTCTGCTTCAGCATCGCCGTTTGCGTGATGGCCTTCATCCTCGGCTCCCCATTCGGCCGCACCATGATCGCCATCCGCGAGAACGAGCGGCGGGCCCGCTTCCTCGGCATCCCGATCGAGCGCCATATCTGGATCGCCTTCACGCTCTCCTGCTTCTTCATGGGTTTCGCCGGGGCGCTCTACGCGCTCGTCAATAATTTCGCCGATCCAAGGGGCCTGCACTACAGCCAATCGGGCGATTTCGTCATCATGGCGGTGATGGGCGGCATGCGGAATTTCTGGGGCCCGCTGCTCGGTGCGGCGGTGTTCGTGGTGCTCCAGGACTATCTGTCGAGCATCACCGTCAACTGGATGTCGTTCGTCGGCTTGCTGTTCGTGCTGGTGGTGCTGTTCTTCCCGCGCGGCCTGCTCGGCGTCGTCCGGCGCAAGAGCGAGGCCTGAAGGCGAACGCATGAACATCTTGGAGGTCGCAAACGTCACCAAGCGTTTCGGCAGCCTCGTCGCGGTGCGCGACGTGTCGCTTGGTGTGCGCAAGGGTGAGCTGCGCGCCATCATCGGGCCGAACGGCGCCGGCAAGACGACTTTCTTCAACCTGCTCAGCGGTTTCTTTCAACCGACCACGGGAAGCATCAGCTTCGACGGGCATGACGTCTCGGCACTCCCGGCGCACCGGCGCGTGGCGCTGGGAATGGCCCGCACCTTTCAGATTACCGAGATCTTCCCTGAGCTCACCGTGTTCGAGAATGTCCGCATCGGGGCCGAGGTCGCCTGCGGCTACCGCCTGCGCCCCTGGATCAGCCGCGCCGAGGAGACGAAGGTCCGCGACCGGGTGAACGAGACCCTCGAGCTCACGGGCCTTTCCGCCAAGGCCAGCCGCCTGGTCGGCGAGCTCGCCCATGGCGACCAGCGCGCCGCCGAGATCGCCATGGTCTTGTCGCTCAAGCCGCGCCTCCTGCTGCTCGACGAGCCGACGGCCGGGATGGGCGACCAGGAGACTTATGCGATCACGCAGCTGGTCCGCCGGCTGCATCGCAGTGGCGACTTCACTATCGTGCTGATCGAGCATGACATGCGGGTGGTGTTTCACCTCGCCGACCAGATCACCGTCCTCGATCGGGGCGCCATCCTGGCCGAAGGCAGGCCCGAGGAGATCGCCGCGAGCGAGGCCGTCCAGGCCGCCTATCTGGGCAAGGCCGCATGACCGCGGCGCTCGAGGCAAGGGGCCTGCACACCTATTATGGCAAGAGCCATATCCTGCACGGCGTCGGGCTAGAGGTCGCCGAAGGTAAGATCACGGCGCTGCTCGGCCGCAACGGCTCCGGCAAGACGACGACCTTGCGGAGCCTGATGGGCCTCACGCCGGCGCGCGAAGGGAGCGTGACGATCTTCGGGACGGACACGACCCGTTGGCCGACCTATCGCATCGCCGAGCTCGGCGTCGGCTATGTGCCCGAGGGACGGCGCATCTTCGCCAATCTCAGCGTCGAGGAGAATCTGAAGGTGCCGCTGGAACGGCGTGGACCCTGGACGATTGAGCGCATCTACGAGCTCTTTCCGAGGCTCGCCGAGCGCCGCCAGAGCCGGGGCCGCCAGCTGTCCGGCGGCGAGCAGGAGATGCTGTCGATCGGGCGCGCGCTGCTCATCAATCCGAAGCTCCTCATCCTCGACGAGCCCTCGCAGGGCCTCGCCCCGCTCATCGTGCGCGAGGTCTTCGCCATCGTCTCGAAGATGCGCGACGAAGGAATCTCCGTCCTGCTCGTGGAGCAGAACGCCCGCGTGAGCCTCGAGATCGCCGATCACGCCTATGTGCTCGATGGCGGCTCGATCGTCCATTCCGGGCCGGCGCTGGAGCTCGCGGCCGACGAGGCCCGCGTCCAGGCGCTTGCCGGCGCCAGCGCCGAGGATTGGACGCACGGATAGCTGAGCGGTCATGGCAGTGCGAGGGATGTGATGGCGCAACCGCACGTCAGGAGTTCCTCGGCGGCAAGCCGCGGAAACAAGCGGGCGTAGCGAAGGACCAGCGCCGATCTGAGCTCTCGGGCCGTTCGAATGTTCGGCAGGGAATGGCGAAAGAGTTCAGGCCCCACGTCATCGACAGGCACGCGCTGAAAGACTTCGTCGCAGATGCCGACCCGATGGCGATGAAGATCGACCACCGGCAGGATTTCCTCGTTTTGCTCGTTGCGATGGCCAGGCCGCAGGATCGGCAAGATGGCGTAACGCCGGCCGATCTCGTTCAGGGTGAATTCCAGGTTGAAATGCACGAACCTGTCGCGCATGCCCTCGAACAG
>JBIOEK010000584.1:0-2347 GCA_044445925.1 Hyphomicrobiales bacterium | reverse complement strand
GTCGACGCCTGCGAGCAGCGTGCCGAACATCTTGCGGTTGCCGACGATGCCGCCGACCGAGATGCCGCCGAAGCCGACGCCGTGATAGCCCCGCTCGCGGCCGATGAGACGGGTGCGGCTGCCCTGGCCGGAGACGTTCCAATAGGCGAGCGCCATCTTCAGCGCCGTGTCGACGGCCTCCGACCCCGAATTTGTGAAGAACACATGATCGAGGTCGCCGGGTGCGAGCTCGGCGATGCGGGAGGCGAGCTGGAACGATTTCGGATGGGCGAATTGGAAGGGCGGTGCGTAGTCGAGCTCCTCGGCCTGGTTCTTGATCGCCGCCACGATCGGATCGCGGTTATGCCCGGCATTGGTGCACCACATGCCGGCCGTCGCATCGAGGATCGAGCGTCCCTCGGGCGTAAAATAATGCATGTCCTTGGCGCGCGACACCATGCGCGGGCGCTTCTTGAAGGCTCGGCTCGCGGTGAACGGCATCCAGAAGGCCTCGAGGTCGTTCGGGGCGCTCGAGGTGGTTCTGGCAAGATTGGACCCAAGCGTCATCGCCGTTCTCCCGCTGTCGGTGCCGCGGCCGAAACCGGCCGCCTGTTCGATCGTCAGGTTATCAGCTCGGCGGCCGCGCCGGAACCCCGCACTGTCCGCTGGAGCCCTCGATCGGGTCCGTCTGGACCGGCAGGGTGCCATCTTGAAGGAGACCGCCTTGCGCCCAACATCAGGCGGATCCGGCCGCCGCCGGTCGCATCGTGGCAATCATGGAGCGATCGGCCTCGCTTGCATGCCAGACCTGCGTACCAGTCGCGCGTTGACTTGAGGCTGCGGCCTCCTTAACGCTTTGGCGCACAAGGTGGGGGCTTCGGCCGCCCGCCCGATCGGAGTTAGAAGAAGGTGACATCCATGACATTGCGGGTGTCGGGTAAGAACATGGATATCGGGGAGGTGCTCAGGGGCCAGATCGCGATCCGGGTGGAGCAAGCCGTGAGGCGCTATTTCGATGGCGGATTCGGTGGCTTTGCGGTGGTCGAGCGCGAAGGCACGGCCTTTCGCACCCATTGCTCGCTTCATCTCGACAGCGGCGTCGATCTGCAGGCCTCTGCGACCTCCCATGACCCCTATGCCAGCGCGGATCTGTCTTCCGAGCGCATCGAGAAGCGCCTGCGGCGCTACAAGCGGCGCCTCAAGGATCATCGCCCCGTAGCGCCAGCCTTGCCGACCGAAGAGGCCGCTTACACGGTTTTTGCATCGCCCGACGCCGATGAGGATCTTCCGGAAGGATTCCAGCCGATGGTGGTGGCCGAGAAGAAGACCAACCTTGGACGCCTGTCGGTCGGCGAAGCGGTCGCCGAGCTCGACCTCAGCGGCGCGCCTGTAGTCGTCTTCCGCCATGCCACGAGCGGGCGTACCAATGTTGTCTACCGCCGTCTCGACGGTCACATCGGCTGGGTGGACCCGGCCGGGGCCCCCGACACGGCCGCATGAGGGACGCGCCGGCGGCCGATGTCGCCGGCGTCGCCGCCTCCCTCAGGAGTTTTGAAGTCTCATGCCTCTCGATGATCTCCTCGTTCCAGGCTCGGTTTTGCCCGCGCTGAAAGTGAACGGCAAGAAGCAGGCCGTGCAGGAACTCGCGGCGCGGGCCGCGCTCATCACCGGTCTTCCCGAGCGCGACGTGTTCGACGCCGTCTTGCAGCGCGAGCGCCTGGGCTCGACCGGTATCGGCTCTGGGATCGCCATTCCCCATTGCAAGCTCGCCAAGGTCACGAAGCTGCACGGGGTGTTCGCGCGCCTCGAGAAGCCGATCGACTTCGATGCGCTCGACGGCGAGCCCGTCGACCTCATCTTCCTATTGGTCGCGCCGGAGGCGGCGGGCGCCGATCATCTCAAGGCGCTCGCCCGCATGGCACGTCTGCTGCGCGACCCGGCGATCACGGCGAAGCTGCGCGCCACGCGCGATGCCGACGGGATCTTCGCGCTCCTGACCCAGCAGCCGGCGGCGGCCTGACCGTGACCTTCCAGTTCCAGGAGCTGTTCCCGCTCATCGGCGACACGGCGCCCTACCGCAAGCTCACGACGCAAGGCGTGCGCCTGGAGAAATTCGGCTCGCAGGAGATCGTCAGGATCGAGAGCGAGGCGATCCGAGCCCTCTCCGAGCAGGCCTTCGTCGATATCAACCATCTGCTGCGGCCGAGCCATCTCGCCCAGCTCGCCAGGATCCTCGACGATCCCGAGGCGACCTCGAACGACAAGTTCGTCGCCTATGATCTTCTCAAGAACGCCAATATCTCGGCGGGCGGCGTCCTGCCCATGTGCCAGGACACCGGCACGGCGATCGTCATGGGCAAGAAGGGGC
>JBIOEK010000583.1:0-2358 GCA_044445925.1 Hyphomicrobiales bacterium | reverse complement strand
TGTCCCGGAAAGGCTTCGATCGAGAATTGCGGCGCGATCACGAGCAGATCGTGGGATTCGGCTGCGTCCTGGAAGTAGTCTCGATAGTCGCGCCCGTTGCGGCTGCGGCCATGATGCGCGAACAAGACAGGAGTCTGCGGCGTGAACCGACGCGGACGATAAGAATAGAGGGTGAGCGGCCGCCCCTCGAACAGCGCATCGGAGAATGTCGTCTCGGCAGGACCGGCATTCTCGATCAATCGGTTCAATTCATGCATTGCGAAGCTCTATGACATTTGCCCGCCGATCGCTGCCGGCTTGCCGGGTCGCCGCGTGGATTGCTTGCGCTGTTCCTTGCCGGCCTGCTTGACGAGCGGCGTCACGCGCAATTGCGTGATGCGGTTGCTGCTCTTGCGGATGACCTCGAAGCGATAGCCGTGGAAGGTGAAAGCCTGCCCGGCATCGGGGATGGTCTGCGCCTCGTGAATGACGAGGCCTGCGACCGTGGTCCAGTCCTCGTCGGGCAGGTTCCAATCCATGGCGCGGTTGATGTCGCGAACCGGAACCGAGCCGTCGACCAGGATCGACCCGTTCGGCTGTGGGCGCAGGCCCTGGACCTGGACATCGTGCTCGTCGGAGATGTCGCCGACGATCTCCTCGAGGATATCCTCGAGGGTGACGAGACCCATCACCTCGCCATATTCATCGACGACGAGCGCCACATGCGCCTTGCGCAGGCGAAACGCCTTGAGCTGGTCGGGAAGGCTGGTGGTGGCCGGCACGAACCAGGGGTCGACCGCGATGGCGGCGAAATCGAGCTTCGTAGGGTCGCCATTGGCGGCGGCGAGCGCGCGCAACACGTCCTTGGCGTGCAGGATGCCGACGATGTTCTCCTGGCTGTCGCGCCAGATCGGCAGCCGCGTATTGGGCGAGGTCAACACTTCCTGGAAAATCTCGGCCGGCGGCAGCCCAATGTTGATGGTGTGCATATCGGTGCGGTGGACCATGACGTCGGAGACCTCGAGCTCGGAGAGATCGAGCAGCCCGCCGAACATATCGGCCTCGTCCTTCACCACCGCCCCCTCCTCCTCGAGCAGGTCCACCGTGCCGCGCAATTCCTCGGTGGCCGAGAGGATCGGCTGGTTCTCACCGATGCGCATGCCGAAGATGCGCAGGAAGCCGCGGATGAAGGCCTCGATGGTGGTCAGGATGGGGCCAAGCAGCGCGACCGAGAACGAGACGGGGCGCGCCAGCAACAGCGCCGTGCGGTCCGGGTTGGTGACGGCGATCGTCTTGGGCAGCACCTCCGCGAAGACGACGACCAGTATCGACATCACGCCGGTGGCGTAGATCACGCCGGCATCGCCGAACAGCGCCACGAAGATCGTCGTGGTGAGGGCCGAGGCGCCGATATTGACGACGTTATTGCCGATCAGCATCGCCCCGATCAGCCGCTCGCGCGCCGCGAGCAGCGCATTCACGCGCTTGGCCGAAGCATTGCCTTGGCGTTCGAGCGCGGCCATTCGGGCACGCGAGGTCGCCGTCAGCGCTGTCTCGCCGGCCGCGAAGAAGGCCGACAGCAGCAGCGAGAGGCCGACGGCCAGGAGCGCCCAGAAGTCGAAGACGCCGTCGCTCAGCATCGGCGCCCCTCAGCCATTGTGGCGCAGCTCCGCGGCCAGGAACTCGCGCAGGCGCTTGGCATCGACGCCGCGCTCGATGAAGCTCTCGCCGATGCCGCGCGCCAGGATGAAGGTCGGCATCCCGTCCTTCACCTTCTTGTCCTGGGACATGGCCTCGAGCAGCGCTTCGACCGAGCCCGCCCCCCCCGGCACATGGGCGAGCCGCGAGGGAAGCCCGGCCTGCGCCAGATGGGCCTCGACCCGGCGCGCGGCAGAGGGATCGGCAAAACCCAGCGCCGCCGAGAAGCGAAACGCCATGGCGCAGCCGATCGCCACGCCCTCGCCATGCACGAGGCGGCTGCCGTCGTAGGAGGTGACGGCCTCGAGCGCATGGCCGAAAGTGTGGCCGAGATTGAGGAGCGCGCGATCGCCGGTCTCGGTCTCGTCGCGCGCCAC
This sequence comes from Hyphomicrobiales bacterium, assembly GCA_044445925.1. Classification (GTDB taxonomy): domain Bacteria; phylum Pseudomonadota; class Alphaproteobacteria; order Rhizobiales; family Beijerinckiaceae; genus GAS188. The sequence goes on along the minus strand of JBIOEK010000583.1, from coordinate 304 downwards.
GATCTCGGCCTTGGCGCGGCAGCATTCGGCGATCGCCTCGGCGCGTGCCGGCCCGCCCGCGAATATTTCCTGGCGCTTGCTCTCTAGCCAAGCGAAGAATTGCGGCCGGTCGATCAGCCCGTATTTCATCACCTCGGCATAGCCCGCCCGGAACTCGCGCGGCGGCAAGCTATCGAGGAGCTGCGTATCGGCGATGACGAGCGAAGGCTGATGGAAAGCCCCGATCAGGTTCTTGCCGAGCGAGGAATTGATCCCGGTCTTGCCGCCGACCGAAGAATCGACCTGAGCGAGCAGGGTCGTCGGC
>JBIOEK010000582.1:0-2368 GCA_044445925.1 Hyphomicrobiales bacterium | reverse complement strand
GCCTCGAGGGCGTCGAAGGGCGTCTGCCGCATCAGCTTTCGGGCGGACAGCGCCAGCGTGTGGCGCTCGCCCGCGCCCTCGTCATCGAGCCTTCGATCCTGCTGCTCGACGAGCCCTTGTCCAATCTCGACGCGCTGCTCCGCAAGCGCATGCGCTTCGAGCTGCGCGACATCCAAAGGCGGCTCGGGATCACCACCGTCTTCGTGACCCATGATCAGGACGAGGCCTTCGAGATGTCGGACCGCATCGTGCTGATGAATGGCGGGCGCATCGAGCAGATCGGCTCGCCGGAGGACATCTATGATCGCCCGCTGACGAGGTTCGCGGCCGAGTTCATCGGCGAGGCGAGCCTGCTCCGGGGGCGCGTCGTCGGCGTCGAGGGAAACGAGGTCCTGGTCGAGGCGGGAGGGCTGACCGTGCGGGCGCTCGCCATGCGCTCGGGCCTGACGAATGGCGCGCCCGCCGTCTTGATGACGCGACCCGAATGGGTCGAGCTGACCGCACGGGCCAATGGCGAGGCCTGCGCGATGCGGGTCGTCAAGCGCGTCTTCCAGGGCGATCGCATCCTGTTCGAGCTCGCCACCTTGACCGGGGAGACACTGCAATGCTCGACGCCCAGCGCCGAGATCTATCGCGGCATACAGACGGGCGGAGAGGTCGGTGCGCGGTTGCGCGAATGCCGGGCCTTCCCGGCGGCGCAGGCCGAGCCGCCATGACGAGCGCCGCGCATCAGGACAGGGGCTTTGCCGCAGCGCTGCTTGCGCCCATCGGCGCTCTCTACCTTTTCTGCCTCGTCGCGCCGATCAGCTATTTCCTGGCGGTGAGCTTCCTGCGCTACTCGCCGAGCGAGCTCTACAGCTCGACCCCGACTTTGGAAAATTACGGGCGGCTGCTGCTCGACCCCTATAACCAGAACATCATCTTGAACACCTTTCGCGTGGCGGCGATCGTCACGGCGATCACGCTGATCCTCGGCTATTGCCTCGCCTATTTCCTGTCGCGGGCGGCCCCCGCCTGGCGCGGCTTTCTGATGTTCCTCATCGTCGCCCCGCTCATGACCGGCGTGATCGTCAGGACCTATGGCTGGATCGTGCTGTTGGGCTCGGATGGGCTGATCAACCGCCTGCTCCTGGTGCTTGGCCTCGTGAACCGGCCCCTGCAGCTCCTCAATTCCGAACCCACCGTCATCGTGGCGCTCGTGCACCTGATGCTGCCCTTCATGACCTTTCCGATCTTCTCGGCGCTCGTCGGCCAGGACCCGCATCTTGTGCCGGCCGCCTCGACGCTCGGCGCGCGGCCGGGGCGCGCCTTCCTCGAGATCACGGTTCCGCTCAGCCGTTCGGGCGTGGTGATGGGCTCGGCGCTCGTCTTCACCTTGACGGCCGGCGCGGTCGTCACGCCGGCGCTGCTCGGCGGCCGCAACATGATGATGATGGGCCAGATGCTCTATCAGCTGGTTCTCTCCACCTTCAACTGGCCGCTCGGCGCCGCCTTCGCGGTCGTCTTGGTCGTGTGCCAGCTTCTCGTGATCTCGCTCTATTTCCGCCAGACACGCCACAAGACGCGCCATGTCGCTCAATCCTGAAATCATGGCCTCGCTGCCGGTCGCCTCGCCGCTTCGGCGCGCCGTGCGGGAACCGGCGCTCGATTTGAGCGGCCCGCGCCAGGCAGCTTTTGGAATTCTGATCGCCCTCCTCTATGTTTTCCTGCTGCTGCCGCTCCTGATCGTGGTCTTCGCCTCGTTCAGCCCCGACCAGCGCAATGTCTATGCGCTGTCGCAGGCCTCGCTGCACTGGTACCGCGAGTTCGCGGCGAGCGACAACTTCACCACCGCCTTCAGGTTCAGCCTCTGGCTCGCGGCGGTCGCTTCCATCGTCGCGACCGGCATCGGCTTCATCACCGCCTACGGGGTGGTGCGTTTCCTCGACCGGCGGCGCGAGACCGGCCAAGCCTTCGCCATGCTGCCGATGATGGTGCCGCACATCCTGATCAGCCTGTCGCTGCTGCTGGTGCTCACGCGCTTTCCGGCGCCCGAGCTCGCGGCCCTCGTCATCGGCCATGTGCTGATCTGCCTGCCCTTCACCATCGCCGGCATCATCGCGAGCCTCGAAGGCGTCGATCCCGATCTCGAGGCCGCCGCCCATACGCTCGGAGCCTCGCGGCTGCGCGTGCTCATCGAAGTGACCTTGCCGCTCGTGGCGCCCGGCCTGCTCTCGGCGCTGATCTTCTCGTTCATCATCTCCTTCGGGGATGTCGATATCGCGCTCTTCCTCTCGGGGCCCGGCATGACCACCCTGCCGATCGAGATCTTTTCCTTCATCCAATGGGAATCATCGCCGGTCGTCGCGGCCATCACCACCGTCCAGAT
>JBIOEK010000581.1:0-2368 GCA_044445925.1 Hyphomicrobiales bacterium | reverse complement strand
ACGATGTCGAGCGCGGCGCGGTTCTCGCGCACATGCTCGGCGCGGGAGGCCTTGGGGATGACCATCGCGTCCTTGCGGCGCAGCAGCCAGGCGAGCGCGATCTGGGGGGCTGTGGCGCCGCGCGCCTTGGCGATCTCGGCGAGCGCGCCAGACTTGGGCACCCTGCCCTGCTCGACCGGGCTATAGGCCATCGCCGGCATGCGGCGCTTCGCCATCCAAGGAAGGAGCTCGAATTCCGGGCCGCGCCGCGCGAAATTATAGAGGACCTGGTTGGTGGCGCACGCCTCGCCGCGTGCCTGGAGCCGCTCCTCCTTGTCCTCGAAATCGAAATTGCTGACGCCCCAATGCCTGATCTTGCCCGATCGCCGCAGCGCCTCGAAGGCTTCGAGCGTCTCGGCGAGCGGCACGCTGCCTCGCCAATGCAGGAGGTAGAGGTCGAGATGGTCGGTGCCCAGGCGCCGCAGGCTGCGCTCGCAGGCCTTGGTGAGGCTGTCGCGGCCGGCATTGTGGGGATAGGCCTTGCTCACGAGGAATACCCGATCGCGCAGGCCGGAGACGGCCTCGCCCACGAGCTCCTCGGTGCGCCCCTCGCCATACATCTCGGCCGTGTCGATGAGCGTCATGCCGAGCTCGATGCCGAGGCGCAGCGCCGCGATCTCCTGTGCCCGCTTGCCGCGCTCCTCGCCCATTTTCCAGGTGCCCTGGCCGAGCGCCGGGACGGTCTCGCCGCCCTCGCCGCCTATGGAAACCCGCCCCTCCGAGGGTTCGCGCGCGTAGCCGTGAGCTGTCATGGCGCCCGCGACGCGGCTGCAAGCTCGGTTTCGGCCACGACTCGCAGCGCCGGCAAGAACTCATGCACAGTGCCCCATACGAGGCGATGCGCCACGTCCTCGTAGTCATGCCGGTAGATGTTGCCGGAGCCGGATACCTTGCGCCAGGGGATGTCGGGATGGCGCGCCTTCATTTCGGGCGACAGGCGGCGCGAAGCTTCCGAGATGATCTCGAGGCAACGCGTGATGGCGTAGAATGTCCGCATATCCGCTAGGAAGCGTTCGTAATCGAACCCCTGCGCAAAGGAATTCGCAAGATCGATGTTGAAAAGAATATCCGACAGGCTGTCGCGTTCGCTTTCAGAAAGCATAGATCGCGTCGGCGGTAGCCTTGGGTCGGACACGCGGCTTCAGGCTTTCTCGGCTGACGACATCGACCGGGCAGTCGAACATGTCAGCGATAAAATCTTTCACGCCGACATAGTCGAAAATCGTCACGACGATTGCGGGATCGAGATCGACCAAAATGTCGATGTCGCTGTCGGGACGATCATCGCCGCGCGCGACGGAACCGAACACCGCGGCATGGGCGACGCCTTGCGCCCGCAAATCGGCCTCGCGCTCCTTCAGCTTCTCTATGATCTCGTCGCGTTTCATGGCCGCTCATTAATGGATCGCATCTGGTCGTCCGTCGCGAACTCGCCGCTCGCCATCTCCGTACCCGCCTCGGCGAGGTCGGCGCGTTCCTGGGCCGTCAACCGCATGACAGGCCGCTTGTCGCCGGCCACCTGCAGAAGCAGGCGCGCAGGCGCGCCCTGCCCCTCCGGGGGAAGCCCGCGCACGCCGTCAACCGCCTGCTCGAGCGATTTCGTCATGGGCGAATTATAGGTCGCCGGCACCCGAAAATCACGACCTATTTTGCGCCCGATTCATGCAAAGGAAATGACTGTGCTTTCAACGAGCTAGGTTCTTTGCAAAAATCTTGACTTCTGCACTGCTCGGGATCGCCGGATTTGCGACCTTTTGAGAGGCGGGAATCCAGAACGTCTTCACCAGGCCGTCCGGCCCGCCTAGCGAATCGGGGGGAACACGCTCACGCCCCAGGGGACGGTCCACTGACGGCGCCGCCACCGCCCGGCAAAAAATCTATTGTGCCGCCCGGGCGGATGCCGCTATAACCAGCTATCGTTTGGTTGGTGGCTATTGAGGTGTCCCTTGAGGCGGCCTCTGGCGGTCTTTCTGCTCGCCGTTCTCGCGCTCGCCCGCGTCGGTCCCGCGGCGGCGTTCAGCGCGCCCGCCACCAAGCCGATCGAGGAGCTGCTCGACAGCAGCGATCCCTACCAGGCGTTCGACATCGTCGCGGGCTATGACTTGGAACGCACACGGCGGTCGGGCTTTGCCCATTGCCTCCCCGAAGTGCTGGTCAGGGTGTCGGGCGAGCCGCGGCTGGAGCACGATCCCCGGGTCGCGGATCTCGCGGCCCATGCGGATGCGCTCGTCGCTACTTACGACTATTCGGACTTCCTGGTGCGCATGGGCCCGGTGCACGACGACCAGGGCACGGGGGACGAGCGCCCCTACGACCTGGTGGTGCGCTT
>JBIOEK010000580.1:0-2388 GCA_044445925.1 Hyphomicrobiales bacterium | reverse complement strand
TACCAGGAGAACCTCAAGCTCCACGACCCGCGCATCCTCGATTACGTCCGCGAGTTCGCCTCGCCCTGGTCCGTCACCATGCTCACGATCTGGCCCAACCTCATCGTGCAGCGCGAGCTCAACACGCTCGGCACGCGCCAGATCGTGCCGAGCGGACCGAATGAATTCACCATGATCTGGACCATGTTCGGCTATGAGGGCGACGACGAGGCGATGACGCGCCACCGCCTGCGCCAGGGCAATCTCATGGGCCCGGCCGGCTTCCTCGGGCTCGAGGACAACGAGGCGATGAAGTTCGTGCAGGACGGCATCCGCAAGTCGGCCGAGGAGAAGGCGGGCCTCATCGAGCTCGGCGGCCGCGAGGAAGGGAGCTCCACCACGCTCATCACCGAGGCCGCCATCCGCTCGATGTACCGGCACTGGCGCGAGGTCATGGAGCTCTAGCGATGGGGGAACTCTAGCGATGGAGACCGCCCCCGTCAGGGTGAAGGGCTTCCCCTTCGGCCCCGTGGCCCAGGCCCCCTTCCGCGCGCTGCGCCGGGAGATCGAGGAGTTCCACGCCGAGTATTGCTACGTCCTCGACAACAACGACATCGAACGCTGGCCGCGCTTTTTCGCGGAGGACGCGCTCTACCGCATCACCGCGCGCGAGAACGCGGAAGGCGACCTCCCGGTCGGCCTGGTCTATTGCGAAGGCCTCGCCATGATCAAGGACCGCGCCTTCGCGATCGCCCACACGGCGATGTTTGCACCCCGCTATCTCCAGCACATGGTGACGAACCTGCGCGTCACCGGCGCCGAAGCGGCGGGAATCATCTCGGCCGAGGCCAACTACCTCGTGCTGCAGACCCTCATCGACGAGGACACCCGCATCCTCCAGGCCGGGCGCTACTTCGACCGCTTCGTGCGCGGCGACCGCCTCCTCCTCAAGGAGCGCCACTGCGTCTACGACACGCTCAGGATCGGCAACAGCCTGGTTTACCCGGTCTAAATAGCGTTGGCATTTACCGCTTCATCGTCTTGCCCAAGCGGTGGGTCACCGAGCGCGCGTTCGCCTGGATCGGCCGCCGACCCGGCGCCGCCTTGCCCTATAGCCCTAAAAAGCGCATTCTGATGCGTGCGACGCCGGTCTTTGGGGAATGTCGCATTAGCGGGGAAAGCACCATGTCGGAAGAGCATGAAGAGCATGATGAGGCAACCCATCCTGCGCCACAGCTGCACGAGTGCGGCAGCCTGTTCGGATGCGGCGACGAGAAAGGCACGGGCGTTCTCCGCGAGGACATCAAGGACGCCGCGTTCGACAGGCGCGTCGCGGATCGCCTGCTGCATATGGACGAAGTGGACCAGGAGAAGCTGGACACCTACCTGACCGCGCGCGGCCGCTCGCGCCGCAACTTGCTGCGTGCCAGCAGCTTCATGGGCCTGTTGGCGGCGGTCGAGCCGTGGTTCGGCAAGCTCGCTCAGGCGGCGGCTCCACCCGCGCCAAAAGACGCCACCGGCAGCCGGCGCGGCGATCAGGGCCGCGTGCATGTGGTCCAATCCAACAAGGAGACCGTGCGCCTCGGGGTTTTCGACGCCAACCTGGCGCCCATCGTCACCGTCGATTCGGGCGACACCATAAGCTTTCCCGACACCTGGTCGCATTTCCTCAATGAGCTGCAGCCCGGCGTACCGATCGAGACGCTCGCCAAGCTCCGCTTAGCCAATCCGGGCAAGGGGCCGCACACGATCATCGGTCCCATTGCCGTGAACAAGGCCGAGCCGGGAGACGTGCTCGAAATTCGCTACAAGAAGCTGCAGCCCTTCACCTGGGGTGTCGTCTTCAACAATCCGGGCTCGCTCGGGACCGGCCTGCTCCCGCAGGATTACCCGCAAGGACAGGTGAAATATCTCGAGCTCGATCTGCGCGCCATGAAGGGAAAGTTCGCGCCCGACATCAGCGTGCCCCTCAAGCCCTTCCAGGGAACCCTGGGGGTGGCGCCGCCGGACGGCTACTTTCCGCCTTTGAGCCCGGGCGTCACCAACTCGGTGCCCCCCGGCCCGCACGCGGGCAATATCGATTTGAACGAGCTGTCCGAGGGCTCGACGCTGTTCATCCCGGTGTGGAAGCCGGGCGCTCTCATCTTCACCGGCGATTCCCATGCCATGCAGGGCGACGGCGAGATCTGCCTCACGGCGCTGGAGACGCGCATGAAGGAAATGCGCATCCAGGTCATCCTCCACAAGCAGAAGAATTTCGCCTGGCCGGTGGCGGAGACCCACTCGCACTGGATCATTCTCGGGCTCGACAAGGACCTCAACGTCGCCATGACGCTGGCGGCGCGCAACGCCATCAAATTCCTGGCGACGCGGGCCAAGCTCAGCGAGCTCGACGCCTACGCGCTCTGC
>JBIOEK010000579.1:0-2393 GCA_044445925.1 Hyphomicrobiales bacterium | reverse complement strand
TTGTTCAACGCCATCTCCGGGATGCTGCCCTATGCCGGCGAGATCCGCCGCGAGGGCGTCTCGCTGCGCGGCCGGACGCCGGCCTCGATCGCACGCGCCGGCATCGCGCAATGCCCGGAAGGGCGCGAGCTCTTCGGCGAGATGACGGTGCGCGAGAACCTCGACCTCGGTGGCCAGCATCTCGACGACGCGGAGCGCGAGGAGCGGCTGAAATGGCTCTTCGACCTGTTCCCGATCCTCGCGGAGCGCCAGCAGCAGATGGCCGGCACCTTGTCGGGCGGCGAGCAGCAGATGCTGACCATCGCGCGCGCCCTCATGATGAAGCCCGACCTCCTGATTCTCGACGAGCCGACGCTTGGCCTCGCCCCTGTCATCCTCGAGCAAATATCGAAGGCGCTCGAGCGCTTGCGCCAGACGACGCCGATCACCGTGCTGCTCGGCGAGCAGAACGTCACCTTCGCCTTGCCGCATGCCGACCGCGTCTATGTGCTCGAGCATGCGCGCATCGTCTGGGAGGGCGAACCTGGCCGCTTCGCCGCCGAGGCCGAGACGGGGTATCTGTAGCCGCGACGCAGCTGAGGTTGCCGGCACGACGTCGGGCGAGCGAGGGGCTGCCTGCATTGTGCCGGGCACCGCTTTGCTGCACGGCGACGCCGCTGCAATCGAAAGCGTCGCCATAGGGGCGCAACCGCGAAAGGCCGATTCGACTTAACGCTTGCGGGGTGCTTCGATGCGGCCCATGCCGCGAATGACGAGGTTTGGCGATCTGCGTATATCTTCCGCCCACCGATTGTGGCTGGCGCGGGACGGGAGAGGTCCCGCCCCGTGAGCGCCTATGTGGTCAGGCGCCTTGTCGCGATCGTCGCGTTGGCTTTCGGCATCAGCGTCCTGGTGTTTCTGATCATCCGCCTCATACCCGGCGATCCGGCGATCGTGCTTCTGGGAACGAATGCCGGCGACAGCTCCCTCGTCGAGCGCCTGCACCACCAGCTCGGCCTCGATCAACCGATCCCCATCCAGTATCTGCTCTGGATCGGCAATGTGCTGCACGGAGATTTCGGCTATTCCTTCGGCTATCAGCAATCGGTGAGCTCGCTGCTCGCCGCCAACTTCCCGGCGACCATCCAGCTCACGGTTGCCGGCCTCATGCTGTCCCTCACCTTCGGCCTGATCCTCGGGATAGCGGCGGCGCTCAAGCGCAACCGAGCCATGGACACGATCACGATGGGAGCGGCGCTCACCTTTCTCTCCATCCCGAGCTTCTGGCTCGGCCTGCTGCTCATCCTCTTGTTCGCGGTGACCCTCCCCTGGTTCGATGTCGTCGGCGGCACCTCGCTCAAGGGCCTCGTGCTTCCGGCCATCACCCTGGCGGCGGGCACGGCGGGATTCAACGCGCGGTTTGTCCGCTCGAGCGTCATCGCCGCGCAGGTGCAGAAGCATGTCATCACGGCCCGCGCCAAGGGTATCTCTCGCGTCCAGGTGTTCCTGAAACATGTGCTGCGCAACGCGCTCTTGCCCATCCTCACGATCGTCGGATTGCAAGTCGGGCAATTGCTCTCGGGCACGGTCATCGTCGAGACCGTCTTCTCGCGACCAGGCATCGGCAGGCTGCTGGTTCAGGCGATCCTTGCGAAGGATTACCTCACCGTGCAGGCCGTGGTCCTGATCATAGCGATCCTCTACGCCTCGACGAACTTCATCGTCGATCTCCTCTACCCGGTCTTCGATCCCAGGATCGCGACCCGCTAGCCGAAGGACTTGAGATGCGGCTGCAAACCGAGCTGGGGGCTACCGCGACTCCGACCGCGGCGAGAGATCCGGCCGAGGACGCACCTCCCGCGGCGTCCTGGCGCGGTGCCGTTCTGCGCGCCTTGCGCCATCGGAGCCTGGCGGCCGGAATTGTCATCTGCTCGGCGCTCCTGCTGCTCATCATTGCCGCGCCGCTGCTGACGTCGATGGACCCGAACGCCCAAGATCCGACGACGACCTTCGCAACTCCGTCGGCGCAGCATCCCATGGGCGCCGACGCCTTCGGCAGAGACCTTTTCTCGCGCGTGCTCTATGGCGGCCGCACGACGATCGTGGCCAGCATCTGCGTCGTCGTCCTCGGAGCCGTCATCGGCTCCACGATCGGCCTGATCGGCGGATATTTCGGCGGAGCGACCGGCTTCGTCATCATGCGACTGGTCGACTTGCTGCTGGCGTTCCCGGGAATTCTGCTCGCCCTGGCGGTCACGGCCATCCTGGGCCCCGGCCTCTGGAACGGCGTGATCGCCATCGCGGCGATACTCGTGCCGGTCTATGCCCGGCTCGTGGAGGGCGCGACGGCCGAGGTCCGGCACCTGCCCTATGTCGATGCCGCCGTCACGCTCGGGGCGGGTCCGTGGAGAATC
>JBIOEK010000578.1:0-2395 GCA_044445925.1 Hyphomicrobiales bacterium | reverse complement strand
CGGCAGCGACAGCGCCTCGTCGTAATAGCCCTCGATCGAGGCCGGCCCCATCTGCGACGTCACGGCGACGATCTCGGTGCCGGGTGCCGCAGCCGCGCGTGCCGCGGCGGTGATGGTCGCCGTCATCGCGGCCGTGGTGTTGGGATTGACGACGAGGATCTTCATGGATGCGCTATTCGATTCCTGCACCGGAGCATTTTCCTTAGCGAAACATGCCTTCGCGGGACGGCAATTTCAATCTAACCAAAGCCATCCTCCCGCCATCCTCGGTTGAAACATTTGCCGCCGCGGAGCGTCCTGATCCGTGCGAGCCTTCGAAGAGGGAGATCGGTGAGCCGCTGTGATTGTCGCGAGGAGGAATTTCGAACGAGCAGCGCCCTATCTGCTTTCGATATTATTTCACGTCCTGTTGATTATCGCGATCGTGCTTCTGCCGAGAACCGAGACGTTCATCTCGCCGCCGGAGCAGACCCTGTCGGTCGAAATCGTGACATCGGAGCAATTCAGGGAGATCTCCGAATCTGGAAAGCCGAAAGACGAGCAAATTGCCAATCCTGTCGAGGCTGGCCCGGCGCCCGTCGTGCATGGCGAAGCCAATGCGCTGCCCGAACCTCCTCGGCCGGGAGCGCTCGGTCCGCAAGCCGTGGAGACGGAGGCTCCGGGGACTTGGCACCCGGCCATCAAGATCCTTTCCGTGGCGGCCCTTTCCGATCCCCGAAACAAGAAGGCAAAGTCCGCGCTTCCCACACTTGAAACGAGCACCCGCTACGAGCAGCTATGCAATTTCGAGGCGGTCTTGCAGATCCGCCAGAAGGAGGTTCAATTTCGGCCGGAACTCGTCATCGCCTATGCGATGGCGGCGGCAAAGCTCAGCGCCGACGTGATCACGGCCGAGGGCGCGGCATTCCAGAGCCAGGGAAGATGGTACAATCTTGCCTTCAAATGCCGGATATCGCCTCGTCAACAGAAAGTGCTGGCTTTCGAGTTCGCAATCGGAACCCCGATCCCGAGGAGCGAATGGGCATCTCACTATCTGCCTGCGTCGTCGCAGGGAACCGGGGATTGAGCCGCCCTCGGGGAGCATAGGATCCGCGGCGTCGGCCTACACCATTCCGGCTCCCGCGTCCGAGCCGTGCCGCGCCTGGCGCCGGCGCAGCACCAGGATGACGCCGAGCGCGGCGGCGATGACCAGGAAGGAGACGCCCGTCGTCGCCGTGCCGAGCGCATAGATCTCCGGCGTGGTCACCGTGGTCGTGAGCGCCTTGAGCTCGAGCGGCAGCGTATTCGACGCGCCGATCGCCTGGCTCGAGCGCGCGATCTCGTCCCAGGACAGCGTGAAGCCGAAGAGGCCGACGCCGATCAGCGAGGGCAGGATGATCGGCGCGATGACGAAGCGGAAGGTCTGCCAGGGCGTGGCGCCGAGGTCGCGCGCTGCTTCCTCGAGGCGGCGGTCGAAGCGGTTGAAGATCGCAAACATGATCAGGAGGCCGAAAGGCAGCGTCCAGGTGAGATGCGCGCCGAGCCCGGAGGTGAACAGACCCATGGCGGTCTCGTATCCGTCGGCGAGCCAGTCCGGCGCGTAGTTCTTGACGAGGTCGTCGAGAAGGCGGAATTCGAGCGCGATGCCGAGCGAGGTCACGATCGAGGGAACGATCAGACTCGCCACGACGGTGTAGAATAAGAGGTTCTGTCCGAAGAAGCGCTTGCGGAAGGCGAGCCCGGCGAGGACCGAAAGGAGCACGGTCAGCCCCATCACCACGAGGCCGAGCGCGAGCGAGCGGCGGAAGGCGCCGCCGATATCGACGATGCCGCCGCCCTCGAAGAGCTTGGCGAACCAATGCAGCGACACCCCGTTCAGCGGAAAGACCAGGCCGCCTTGCGGACCCTGGAAGGAGAGCACGAAGATCGTGATCATCGGCCCGTAGAGGAACAGCACATAGGCGGAAAAGAAGATCGCGAGCCCATAGAAGGCGGGTGAGCGGCCCTCGCGCATTCTACAATTCCTTGCGGATGTCGACGACGCGGTTGAGCACCGTGATGATCAGGAGCGTGACGCCGAGCAGGATCACGGCGTTCGCCGCGCCCGGCGGGAATTGCAGCGCGTCCAGGCGCGTCTCGATCGTCTTGCCGGCCGAGGCCACCTGCTGGCCGCCCATCACCCCGACCGTGACGAAATCGCCCATGACGATGGTGACCACGAAGATCGAGCCGATGGCGATGCCGGATTTCGACAAGGGAATGACGACGTTCCACAAGGTCTGCCAGCCCGAGGCGCCGGCGTCATAGGCCGCCTCGATCAAGGTCTTGTCGATGCGCATCATCGAATTGAAAATCGGCACCACCATGAAGAAGGCGAACAGGTGCACGAAGGCGAGCACGATCGAGAACTGCGAAT
>JBIOEK010000577.1:0-2412 GCA_044445925.1 Hyphomicrobiales bacterium | reverse complement strand
TCGTTGGCCTTGAGCGTGTCATGGATCAGCGCATGCCAAGATTTGGGTACGGTCCTCGCCTGGTCACGTGTCATATGGCCTCACGCGGACGAGCTTCCGGGGCAGCGTTTGGCACGCGCTTTCGTCCGATGCATTGCTCTCACGACGCCGCATTCGAGGTTCGCGTCCCGGCGAACCTCGCCCCGACCTCGCGAAAGGCCGCGAGCGCACGCTCCGCCTCCGCCTTTCCGATATGACGGTGGGTGAGGAGGCGCAGGCGCCTCGGCTTGGTCGGCCCGACCAGGATGCCGCGCTCCTTCAGCGCCGCCGCCCAATCGGAAGCTAGACGCGGGCTCGCGGCGAGATCGACATTGACGATATTGGTCTCGACCGTCTCGGGCGCGACGAAGCTCGGATCGAGCGCGTGCAGCCCATCGGCCAGGAATCTCGCGGTGCGGTGATCCTCGGCGAGGCGTTCGACCATCTCGTCGAGCGCCACGATGCCGGCGGCCGCGACCGTGCCGGCCTGGCGCAAATTGCCGCCGACCATGCGGCGGAAGGCTCGCGCCCGCTCGACGAAGGCCGTCGTGCCGCAGAGCAGCGAGCCGATCGGCGCGCTCAAGCCCTTCGAGATGCAGAAGCAGACCGTATCGCCGAAGGCCGCGACCCGGCTCGCCGGCACGCCGAGCGCGGCTGCCGCATTGAACAGCCGCGCCCCGTCGATATGCACCGGCACATCGCGGCTTTTGGCGATTTCCTGCACCTTCGCCATATGCTCGAGGGAGGGCACGGTGCCGCCCGCATCGTTATGGCTCGTCTCGACGCAGATAAGGGCGGTGGCCAGCCGGTTGCGGATGAGGCCCGGGCTCAATGCCTCGCGCAGCGCCTCGAGATCGATGGCGCCCCGCGTCGCTGGAAGCTCGCGATGGAACAGGCTCGCAAGGGCCGCGACCCCGCCCATCTCGGTGCGCGAGATGTGGCTGCCGGCGCTCACCAGCACCTCCCCGCCCCTTCCCGTATGGGCGAGAAGCGCGACTAGATTGGCCATGGTGCCGCTCGGCATGAACAGGGCGGCCTCCTTGCCGATGCGCTCGGCGGCGAGCGCCTCGAGACGGCGGACGGTGGGGTCGCCGTCGCGCGAATCATCGCCGAGCGCGGCGCTGCGCATGGCTTCGCGCATATGCTCGGTCGGCAAGGTCACCGTATCGCTGCGCAGATCGATGGTGGTCATGGTGGATGCTCCGAGGGGCGAAGCCCAGGTCAAAGAAGCGACGTCTCATAACGCCTGAGCAGTCTATAGATGATGGCGAGCGGTACCAAGGTGATGACGATGAGGAGCGAGGCGGCGGCGACGGCGGTTCCGGCGCCCGTCCCCTCGAGCGCCTGGAACATCACGACGGTGAGCGTCTGCCACTCCCCGCTATAGAGCACCACCGTGGCGCTGAGCTCGGACGACACGGTCACCCAGGTGAGCACCATGCCGCCGACGATGCCGCCCAGCATCAAGGGCAAGGTGAGGCGCGCGAAGGTCATCATGGGCGAGACGCCGAGATTGATCGAGGCTTCCTCGAGGCTCGGATCGATCTGGTGCAGGATGCTCGACGAGGCGCGCACGCTGAAGGGGAGCTTGCGCACCACATAGGCCACGACCATGATGAACCAGCCGCCGGTGAGCACCAGGAAGCCGCTGTTGAAGGAGATGATGAGCCCGATCCCCAAGACGGTGCCGGCGACCGCGAAGGGCATGGTGGCGACGATCTCGAGGAGGCTCGTGAGCGGGGAGCGCAGGCGAGTGACCGCATAGCCGATGGGAACGCCGATCGCCGCGGCTGCGATCGCGGCAATGCCCGACAGCATCAAGGTATTGCCGAGCGGCCGCGCCGAGCGCGAGAACAGCTCGGCGAAATTATCGAGACTGAAGCTCCCCTGCAGCACCGGCCCGCGAAATTTCATGAAAGCGAGCACCACCACCGCGAAGAAGGGGATCAGCGAGAAGATGACCACCGCCCAGCACATGAGCGTCACCACGAGGCGAAAGGGTAGCGAGACGGCGATGAGCGGCGGGCTGCGCCTCGCCCCGGTCGCGAAGCGTCGGCGCGACAGGTAACGGCGCTGGACGAGGAGCACGATGGTCGTGCAGGCGATCAGCAGCACGCCGAGCACACCGGCCGAGGCCGGATTCTGGTCGGTCTCGCCGACGAAGAGCTTGAAAGCCTCGACCGAGAGGATCGGCTTGTCCTCGGCAAGCACGATGGGCACGCCGAAATTCTCCAAGGTCTCGATGAAGACGAGCAGCGCCCCCGACAGCACCGAGGGAATGACGATCGGCAAGGTCACGGTCCAGAAGCCGCGCCAGCGCGAGGCACCGAGATTGCGGCTCGCCTCCTCGACCGAGACATCGATCGCCTTCAATCCGGCGATGGTCGGCAAGAG
>JBIOEK010000576.1:0-2413 GCA_044445925.1 Hyphomicrobiales bacterium | reverse complement strand
GCGGAGATCAGCGACAGCAAGGCGGTCGAGAGCAGCGTGGCGCGCCAGCCGAACGCCTGGGCCGCGAGAGCGAGCGGGGTCGCGCCCAAGAGCTGGCCGATGGAGCCCGCGCTGATCAGCACCGCGAGCATCAAGGCGAAGCGCTGCGGCGGGAAGGAGCGCGCCACATAGACGGTCGCGCCCATCAGGTTGGCGGCGCAGCCCGCACCGATCGCCGCCATGGCGATGAGGCTCGTCGCATAGCTGCGCGAGAGCGCGAAGGCGATGGCGCCGATGACCGTCAGGAAGCTGCTGGCGGCGACCGTCCGGCCTCCGCCGAAGCGGTCGAGCGCCGGGCCGAGCGGAATTTGGGCGAGCGCGAAGGTCAACAGCCAGGCGCTCGACAGGCCGCTCAGCTCCGAGGCGCCGAAGCCGAGATCGCGCCCGAGATCGCCTGCGATGATGGCCAGGAACGAGCGGTAGAACATGCTCATCACATAGCCGAGGAAGAGGGCGAGGAAGGCAGGCATCGAAGAGGGCCGAGCGGGTGCTTGCGAGCGGCGGGAAGACGGCGGCTCAGGAACAGCCGTCTTCGGTCCTTGGCCCGGCATAGCCAGCCGGCAGCGCAAGGCCGAAGCGCTTGAACAGCGCCATTTCGGCATTGCAGAACTTCGTCGTCGACCGGGACTGCAACACCCGCTCGAAATAATCGGCCGTCGTGCCCATGCCGGCGTCCGAATGCGTCAGACGGTAGACCTCGAAACTGGTGAAGGAGGGTCCCGGAATCCCGACCTCGATGTCGGTCTCGCGCGTCGCCACGACGAGAAGGGCGGCGGGCTTGCCATCGAGCTTGCCGCGCGCGAAGCGCACCGAGCGAACGACGTCCTCTCCCATATGCGGGTCGTCCCTGATCGTGTCCTCGAGGCGGCTCTCGAACCCTGAGGGAAAGATGCCGACGACATTCCAGTCATTGCCCTTCGGCTTGGTCGGCAACATCACCAGATAGAGGTCGTAGCCATGGGCATTGCCATTGTCGCGCCAACCGAGCGTAATCAGCGCATCGCGACCGTCAGGCATGAATTGCGCCACCTTGTTCGGCCCGGCGACGAGCTTGACCGGAACGAGGTCGGAGAGCTTCGGCTCCGCCGCAACGGATGGGACGGCGAGGCCGATCGCGGAGCCCAGCAGCACAATGCAGGCGGCGCGACGCCCGATCTTTCGCAACTCTCCCAGCCAGGGCGAGGAAGACCCCGGCGTGGAACTCATTTCACCCGCTCGAGCACGCTCACGTAATTCGCGACCGCGGCTCCCCCCATATTGAAGATGCCGCCGAGCTTGGCGTCCCTCACCTGCATGCCGCCGGCCTCGCCCATGAGCTGCATGGCGGTGACGACATGCATCGAGACCCCGGTCGCGCCGACGGGATGGCCCTTGGCCTTGAGGCCGCCCGAGGCATTGACCGGCAACTTGCCGTCCTTCTGCGTCCAGCCTTCCTTGATGGCGCGCGCCCCCTGCCCTTCGGGCGTCAGCCCCATCGCCTCGTATTCGATCAGCTCGGCGATGGTGAAGCAGTCATGCGTCTCGACGAAGGAAAGATCGTCGAGGGTGAGCTTGCCGGCCGAGAGCGCCCGGCGCCAAGCCGTGGTGCAGCCTTCGAACTTCAAGATGTCGCGCTTCGACATCGGCAGGAAATCCTGGGCATGGGCGCGAGCCCGGAAGGCAACGGCGCGGCGCATCGACAGCGACGTCTCGACATCGGCGATGACGAGGGCGGCCGCACCGTCCGAGACGAGGGAACAGTCGGTGCGCTTCAAGGGACCTGCGACGAAGGGATTCTTCTCGCTCTCCCTGCGGCAGAACTCATAGCCCAGATCCTTGCGCATCTGCGCATAGGGATTGTCGACGCCGTTCTTGTGATTCTTGGCCGCGATGAGCGCCAGCGCATCCGACTGGTCGCCATGGCGCTGGAAATAGCCGCCCGCGATCTTGCCGAAAACGCCGGCGAAGCCCGCCGGCGTCTGGCCGTCCTCCGGCAGATAGGAGGCGCGCAAGAGGTTCTCGCCGATCTGGGGACCCGGCGTCTTGGTCATCTGCTCGACACCGACGACGAGCGTCAGGCGCGCCGCTTTCGCCTCGATCGCCTTCACGGCCTGGTGCACGGCAGCCGAGCCCGTGGCGCAGGCATTCTCAACCCGCGTCGCCGGCTTGAAGCGGAAATCATCGTCGGCCTGCAAGACCAGCGCCGCCGTGAAGTCCTGGGGGCTGAAACCGGCGTTGAAATGGCCGAGATAGATCTCGTCGATATCCGCAGCCGCGACGCCCGCATGCAAGAGCGCGTCGCGGGTAACGCGGACGATGAGGCTCTCGACCGTCTCGGCGTCATGCTTGCCGAAGGGCGTGTGCGCCCAGCCGACGACGCAGGCTGTCATGGCAG
>JBIOEK010000575.1:0-2431 GCA_044445925.1 Hyphomicrobiales bacterium | reverse complement strand
TATGGGGAGGCCCGCAAGGCCACGCTACGGCTTGCTTGCGTGAGCCTCGTCAAAACAATTTCCATGCTCTCTGGCAGCGTTGCAGGAGAGGATCGCTCCTCTTGATCGGGCCTGCACGAGAGGAAAATTCTCCCTTTCCCGGGGCCGTGCAGCGGAGCGGAACGGAGCCCGGGAGCCAGAAGAAAAAGCTGCGAAGCACATCATGTCCGGAGGGCAATGAGGGGTAGCCTTGCCCAGCGTCTTGGTTCTGGGCCCCGGACAGCCTTCCGCTCTGGACTTCGTCCTCGCTCCAGGCTTCCGGGGAGGGGGCTCTCTCATGTCGGCGCCTATGGGAAGGAGCCCGGTCATGACGGGAGGGGAATGTTGAGGAATGTTGATTTTCGACAGAAGATTTTTTTTGAGGCTTCATGGCCGAAAACCGCATGCTTGCTGGAGTGCACCCCAAAAGTGAGACACGCCTCCCGCATGATTTTCGCACCGCAGCGCCCTGTAAATATCAGGAGAAATACAGGCGCCGCCCCTTGCCGGGCCGTCCAAAGCGAGGCTCATGTTGCGGCGCAACATGGCTTGACCGAAGGCCAAGCCGATGCAAGAGCCGCAGGGCGCGCCGAGGCCGCACGCCAAGCGCCCCATTCGTCGATATTCACGCCTCAAATAACCGGAGCCGACGCGCGAGCGCCGCTACGCCAAATCTCGCGCATTCTATTCGATCTTCGATTAGAACGCAAGGCGAACATATCTCGGCGAACTGGGACCGCTCTTCACGAACCGGCCGCTCGACCTGTCGGACGCAAGCCGCTCTCGCCTCTCGCGTAGAGCGCGAGGACTAGGCTCGCTCTCCTGGCGATCTCGTCGCGCAACTCGGGCGGCTCCAGCACCTCGATCGTATCGGCGAAGCCGAGCAGCAGGCGCGCCGCATGGCCGATGCTCTCGATCGGCACCACGGCCTCGCGCCATGAAGCCGCATCCGCCGGCACGGCGAGCACCGCCTCGGCGATATCCGCCCCGAGCTGATCGAGCCTCGGGAGCGCGGCCTCGGAGACGCGCAGGCGCGCCGTGCCCGTGCGCAGGCTCGCCTCGAAGCGCTTCAGCTCGTTGCGCCAATGGGTGGCGAGATCGAAACCTGCCGGATAGGCGAAGGTCTCCTCGCGCGAGGCGAGCTCCGAGATCTTGGCGACCTTATAGGTGCGGATGCCGGCATCGGCGCGCGCCACGAGATACCAGGAGCCGGCCTTCAGCACGAGGCCGAGCGGCTCGATGCGGCGGCGCACCGTGGCCCTCCAGCTCTCATAGCGGATGGACAGGCATCGTTGGCCCCAGACCGCCTGCGCGATGGCCGGCAGGTTCGCGGGTGGCGGAACGCGGCGAAACCAGTCGAACGGATCGAGATGGAACCTTGCGCCGATGCGCGCCGCGTCCTGCCCTGCGGCCGGCGGCAGCGCCGCCAGGAGCTTGAGACGCGCCGCCGCCGAAGGTTCGGCGAGCCCGAGATCGGCGGCAGGCCCCGGCAATCCGGTCAAGAGCAGCGTCTCGGCTTCGCTCGCGGTGAGCCCGGTGAGCCTCGTGCGGTAGCCGTCGAGCAGGGCAAAGCCCCCGCCCGGGCCGCGATCGGCATAGACCGGCACACCGGCTGCGCTCAATTCGTCTATATCGCGATAGATCGTGCGCAGCGAGACTTCGAACTCGTCGGCCAAGGCCTGCGCGGTCAGGCGGCCGCGCAGCTGCAGCATGATGAGCATCGAGAGGAGGCGGCTCGCTCGCATTTTTTCAAGCTAGCATGAATTCCTGACGCCGGGTGTCAGGAATAGGGGTCCATAGCTTCTCCAGCGTCGAGCACCAGGAGGATCCGATGTCTGCCATGACCGCAAGAGCCGAGGCTTCGACGGTAAGCCAAGGCCGCCACCATCTCGAACGTCCTCGTCGGGCACTGGAAGCCCGTCCATCGCCGGAGGCGCCAAGGCCTCACCGGCGCTACGCGCTCGAGGGCGTTTCCCGTCATTCGACGCTGTCGCGGCTGCTGTCTTGGCTGAAGACCATCCTCTCATGGCCGTTGCGCGTCATGGCGGCGCAGCGCGAGCTCGAGGTGCTGGCGGGGATGAGCGAACATGAGCTGAAGGATATCGGCCTGACGCGCTCGGATCTGGGCGATGCCACTGCATTGCCGGCCGATGCGAGCCCGACCGGCTTCCTCGCGTCCCGCATCGAGGAGCGCTACCGCGCGAGACATGGGTGACGGGAAAAGCGAGCTTCGCCTATCAGCCGCCCGCCGCCTGATAGGCCTTGATCTCGGAGAAGCGGATCGAGGGCCAGCGGTCCATCTGGTAGGTCAGATCGAAGCTCGAGCCCGCCATGAACACCGGCGCCCCGTCGAGATCGCGCGCCATCGAGGAGGCATGCGCGTCCGCGAAGCGCTCGAGCTCGGGATCGGCGT
>JBIOEK010000574.1:0-2477 GCA_044445925.1 Hyphomicrobiales bacterium | reverse complement strand
TTCCACCCTCGCAAAGCCGATGCGCGAGCTCGTCGCTGAGCATCGCAAGCTGCTGAAGGTGCTCGCCGACGGCCGCCCCGCGAATGTCGCAACGGCGCTCGACGAGCATATTCGCCTGCAGAACGAGGTGATCGATTTCGACCGGCTGGTCAGGGAGCGCCGGAGAGCCAGGAAACGCTAATAGCGAATAGCGAGCGGCACGTTTCCCTCATTGACAGATCGTATACGATTAGACAAAATTGCGTCGGGAGAGGCGAGCGATGAAGATCACCGACGTCGAAGCGCTCTATCTGCGCAGCAAGGACATCCAGGAGCGAACCGACAGCTCGCAGGACGCACTTCTGGTGAAGGTCTCGACCGATGCCGGCCTGGTCGGCTGGGGCGAGGTCGATGGCTGCCCCATGGTGGCCAAGGCAGTGATCGAGGCCGGCTACTCACACACCCAGGTGAACGGCCTTCGCGCCATCCTCATGGGCGAGAATCCGCTCGACACGACGCGGCTGTGGAACAAGATGTACGCGTCGACCCTGTATTACGGGCGCGGCGGCGCCGCCATTCAAGCCATGGCCGGCGTCGACATCGCGCTTTGGGACATCAAGGGCAAGGCGCTGGGCTTGCCGATCGTCGAGCTCCTGGGCGGCGCCATGCGCGACAAGATGCGCGTCTATTCCTCCAACATGTTCCAGTTCACCGTCGAGGCGACCGTTGAGCGCGTGAAGCGCGCGCTCGATACCGGCCATGGCGCCGTGAAGTTCGGATGGGAGCCCTTCGGCCGCGACGAGGCCATGGACTTGCGCTATGTCGAAGCGATCCGCCGCGAGCTTGGCGACAAGAACGATTTCATGCTCGATGTCGGTCTCGCCTGGGACGCCAAGACCACCATGAGGCGCGCCAAGCTGTTCGAGCCCTACAAGCTCTTCTGGATCGAGGAGCCGCTGCATCCCGACGACTATGCCGGCTACGGCAAGGTCTCCGCCGTCTGCCTGCAGCACATTGCCGCCGGCGAGCAGGAATGCACGGTCGTCGGCTTCGAGCGCTTGATCGACCAGGGCGGCATCGACATCGTCCAGATCGATCTCACACGCTGCGGCTTCACGCAGGCCATGCGCATCGCCGCATATGCGCATAGGCAGGGCCGCAAGGTCTGCAACCACAATTTCACGACCGACATCAACACGGCTGCCTCGCTGCATTTCCTCTGCGCCATCGAAAATGCCTTGGTCATGGAGTATTGTGTCGAGCCTGGCGAGATTTCGCAAAGTCTCGCCAAGGCCAAGGTGCCCATCAAGGACGGCTACGCGCATCTGCCGCACGGGCCTGGCCTCGGCGTCGAGCCGAGCGAGGACGTGATCGCGAAATATCTGGTGCGCTGAGGCGCGCCGGCGCCGCTACGAGACGGGAGCTTGAGAGAAACGGAGGCGACCATGATGAAGGTGACGCGACGGGACGTGCTGAAGACGAGCGCGGCGGGGATGACGGTCTCCCTCGTCCCGCTTGCCGGCGCAGGTCCGGCCGGGGCCGCGGGCGAGCCCAAGCGCGGCGGGACCGTCGTGGTCTCGATCTCGCAGGCCCCGCCCTCTATCGACGCTCATCTCACCTCGGCGGCCGCGGCGCGCGACATCACCCTCCACCTCTACGAGACGCTCTATGCGCGCGACGAGAATGGCGCACCCGTCCCCGACCTCGCCCAAGGCGTCGAGGTCTCGAAAGAAGGGCTTAGCTATGTCTTCAAGCTGCGCTCGGGCGTCAAGTTCCATTCGGGCAAGGTCATGGACGCGCAGGATGTAGCGGCCTCGATCGAGCGCTATCGCAAGCTCGGCGCCTCCGCGAGCCTGCCCGCCGCCATCCACCGCGGGGCGCCGACCGGCCCTCTGGAAGCAACGATCAAGCTCAAGAGCGTGCAATCGACCTTCATCGACAATCTCTCTTCGCCGCGCGCCCCGATCGCCATCTATCCGGCGGAGGAGGCGGCGAAGCCCGCCGATCAGTTCAAGCCGATCGGCACCGGTCCCTTCAAATTCGTGGAATATGCGCCGGACAGCCATGTCCGGCTCGAGCGCTTCGCCGACTACGTCGCCAATCCGAACTACACCAAGCGCGACGGCTTCGCCGGCCGCAAGGAGACGTTCATCGACGCGGCGGTGTTCCGCTTCATGCCCGAAGCCGGCGCGCGCCTCGCGGCGCTCCAGACCGGCGAAGCCCAAATCGTCGAGACCATCGACGGGCCGACCGCCAAGCAGTTGCAGTCGAAGCCTGAATTCCAGGTCCACAAGGTGCTGCCCTTCTTCCTTCAGGTCGGCAAGTTCAACCATGCGCAGGCGCCTTGCGACGACGTGAATTTCAGGCGGGCGGTGGCGGCCTGCCTGAACATGGAAGAGATCATGGCCATCGCCTTTCCCGACGTCTATGCGGTCGACGGCGGCTGGGTGTTCACGAACTCGCCCTATTACTCGAAGGCCGGGCTCGAGCTCTACAAC
>JBIOEK010000573.1:0-2485 GCA_044445925.1 Hyphomicrobiales bacterium | reverse complement strand
TCTGACGCAGGTACTCGAGCTGCAGCGCGAGTTCCTCGAAACGCAGATGAGGTCGTTGAGGAGCCAGATGCGGAGCCTGGACAAGGCGACAGCCGCCTGCAGCACGGCCGATGACGGGCCGAAGACCGCGCAGGCACGCCAACCGGCGGCGCCTCGCTCCTCATAGCCGGCGGCGGCTGCCATCCTCGGCGTAGCCGGCGACGCGGCCGGGAATGTTGAGGAATGTTGATTCTTGCAGCCCGATATCGGGAATTTGTATAGCCGGCAATATAATTGACCAAGAGAAGAGGCTGATCGCCCCCGCCACGGGCGGAGGCGCGCGGCCGCTCCCGTCCCTTGGTTCGGCATGGCTGCGGCCTGCCGATGGGCTTGCCAGGAAAGCCCGGTTCGGCGCAGTTACGCGACATGACCGACATCGCCACCCGCGTCTATAACCATCAGTGGCGCATCGACCCGATCGTGCGCTCCGTGCTCGACACGGATTTCTACAAGCTCCTGATGGCGCAGACGATCTTTCGCCGCCACAAGGACGTGCGCGTCACCTTCGGCATCATCAACCGCACGGAGCGCGTCAGGATCGGAGAGCTCGTCGACGAGGGCGCGTTGCGCGAGCAGCTCGACAATGTGCGCGGCCTGTCGCTGTCGCGCGGCGAATCGACCTGGCTGCGCGGCAACACCTTCTACGGCAAGCGGCAGATGTTCTCGCCCGATTTCATGGAATGGCTCGAGCGCTTCCGCTTCCCACCCTATCATCTCGAGAAGCGCGCCGGCCAATTCGAATTGACCTTCGAGGGCCCCTGGATCGAGACCACGATGTGGGAGATCCCGGCGCTCGCCATCCTCAACGAGCTGCGCTCGCGCGCCGTGCTCGACGGCATGGGGCGCTTCGAGCTGCAAGTGCTCTATGCGCGCGCCATGACCCGCGTCTGGGAGAAGATCGAGCGTCTGCGCGCGCTCGGCCGCCCGAGCATCGCCGATTTCGGCACCAGGCGCCGCCACGGCTTCCTCTGGCAGGATTGGTGCGTGCAGGCGATGATGGAGGGGCTGGGACCTGGCTTCCTCGGCACCTCGAACTGCCTGATCGCGCTCAGGCAAGAGGTCGAGGCCGTGGGCACCAACGCCCATGAGCTGCCGATGGTCTATGCGGCGCTCGCCGGCAACGACGAGGCCCTCGCGCATTCGCCCTATGAGGTGCTCAAGGACTGGCAGGAGGATTATGACGGCAATCTCCTCGTCATCCTGCCCGACACTTTCGGCACGACCGGCTTCCTGCGGCACGCGCCTCCCTGGATATCGCGCTGGACCGGCATCCGCATCGATTCCAAGGAGCCGATCGAAGGCGGAGAGGAGGCGATCGCCTGGTGGCGCTCACGCGGAGAGGACCCCGCGGCCAAGCTCGCCATCTTCTCCGACGGGCTCGATGTCGAGACGATCGTGAAGGTGCACCGGCATTTTTCCGGCCGCATGCGGCTCGGCTATGGCTGGGGCACGCTGCTGACCAATGATTTCCGCGGCCTCGCCGAGGACGGCGTGCTCGATCCGATCTCGATCGTCTGCAAGGTCAAGGCGGTGAATGGCCGCCCCGCTGTGAAGCTCTCCGACAACGCAACCAAGGCGATAGGACCGAAGGACGAGATCGCCCGCTACCGCCGCGTCTTCGAGGCCAAGGAGGCGCCGGCGATGCCGGTGCTGGTGTGAGAGGAAGCAGGGTTCCGCGTCCGGCGACCGGCTCGCTCACGACGAGGGATTGGGCGAACATCATCCCGAAAAGCGGCGCCGCTTTTCAAGACCATGCGCCAGGATGGCGCGCAGCGACGGCCTCGATGCCGAGGCCTATCTCGGCTTTGCGATTCGGAGGGTTCCATGGCGCTTGCTCCCTTTGCCGGACGTCCCCGGGCACTGGTCACCGGCGCTTCGGCCGGCATCGGCATGGCCTTCGCCCGGCGGCTCGCGCATGCGGGCCACGACCTTATCCTCGTGGCGCGCCGGCGCGCCCGGCTGGAGGCCCTGGCCGCGGAGCTGCGGCGCGATGCCGGGATAGAAGCCGAGGCGATCGCCGCCGATCTGACCGATGCGGGTGCGCTAGCCGGGCTCGAAGCGCGCCTCGCCGAGGACGATCTGCTGGCCCTGCTCATCAATAATGCCGGTTTCGGCGGCTACCACCCCTTCGTGTCCATCGAGCCGAAGACGATCGACGACCTCATCGATATTCACATGCGAGCCGTGGCGCGGCTCACCCGCGCGGCGCTGCCGGGCATGGTCCGACGCGGCGCAGGCGGCATCATCAACGTCGCATCGCTGCTCGCGTTGAGCGGCACCTTGCCGCCCGTCCCGCTGCCTCATCGGGCGACTTACGCGGCCGCGAAAGCCTTCATGGTGACCTTTACGCAGGCGCTCGCCGGGGAGCTCGGCGGCACGGGAGTGCGGCTTCAGGTGTGCCTGCCCGGCCGGGTCGACACCGAATTCCATAGCCTGCAAGGATTCG
>JBIOEK010000572.1:0-2488 GCA_044445925.1 Hyphomicrobiales bacterium | reverse complement strand
CCCTCTCCCGCGAGGGGAGAGGGAAGAGCGCCCAGCGCAGATGTGTGAATCTCACAGCCCGCTAGGGAGGGCAGCACGCCCAGGTCTCCGCATGAGCCGCTCCGAGCACCCGATGCTCGCCATCAAGGGCCTGCGCAAGGTGTTCCTGCAAGGCACGCCGAACGCCCGGGTCGCGGTCGACGGCATCGATCTTACGCTGCCGCCGGGCAGTTTCTGCGCGGTCATCGGCTCGAACGGTGCCGGCAAGTCGACCTTGCTCAATGCGATCGCCGGGCAGTTTCTCGTGGGCCAAGGCCAGATCCTGCTCGACGGCGAGGATATCGGGCGTGAGCCCCTGCATAAGCGGGCTCGCCTCATCGCTCGCGTGTTCCAGGACCCGATGGCCGGCACAGCGCCGAGCATGAGCGTCGAGGAAAACCTGTTGCTCGCCGAGCTGCGTCCCGGCAGGAGGCGGCTGCGCTTCGGCCTCACGGCGGCGCGGCGCGCCCATTATCGCGAGCGCCTCGCCATCCTCGAGCTCGGCCTCGAGCACCGCTTGGCCGATCGCATCGAGACGCTGTCGGGCGGGCAGCGCCAGGCCGTGTCGTTGATCATGGCCGTGCTGTCGACCCCGAAGCTGCTTCTGCTCGACGAGCATACGGCGGCGCTCGACCCCGTCACCGCCGCCCTCGTGCTGAAGGCGACCATCCGTGTCGTCGAGGAGGCGAGGCTCACGACGCTGATGGTCACCCACAATATGCGCCATGCCATCGATGTCGGCGATCGGCTGGTGATGATGGATCAGGGACGCATCCGCCTGTCGCTCTCACGCGAGCAGAAATCCGGCCTCTCGGTCGAGGACCTCGTCGCACGCTTTCGCGACAAGGATGATCGCATCCTGCTCGCGAGCTGAGCGATGGACGTCCTCCACAGCTTCATCGAGCTCATCCCCGTCACCCTGGCGCAGAGCCTGATCTACGCCTTCGTCGCGCTTGCCGTGATGATCCCGTTCCGCTTGCTCAACTTTCCCGACCTGTCCTGCGAAGGCACGTTTCCGCTCGGCGGCTGCATCTGCGGCACGCTGCTGGCGATGGATTACGGGCCGCTGACCGCAATGGCGGCAGGCATTGCCGGAGGCTTCATCTCCGGCTGCGCGGTGGCGATGATCGCGCTCAGGTTCCGCATCTCCTCGCTGCTCGCCGGCATCATCGTCATCACCATGCTCTACAGCGTGAATTTGCGGGTGATGGGCCGCTCCAACATCGCGCTCTTCACCTATGAGACCATATTCGATCTGGTTCATCCGGGCCTCAACGACAGCCTTGCCGGCAAGATCGCGGTTCTCGGGGCGGCGCTCGCCATCGTCCTTGGTCTGCTCTTCGCTTTCCTGAAGACCGAGAAGGGCATCGCCTTGCGTGCCGTCGGCGCCAATCTCGACATGGCCGAGGCCCAAGGCATCAGCGTCTGGTGGACGACGGTGCTCGGAGTTGGTCTCGCGGCTGGCTTTGCGGCCTTCGCCGGCGCCGTGCTGGTGCAGTCGCAAGGCTTCTCCGACGTCAATATCGGTTTCGGCGTCGTCATCAACGGGCTTGCGGCGGTGATCATCGGCGAGCTCCTGGTCGGCCGCCGCACGGTGGCGCGCCAGCTTCTGGCTCCGGCTGTCGGCGCCATCGCCTATTACCAGCTGATCTCGATGTGCCTGGCGCTCGGCCTTGCTCCCTCGGACCTCAAATTCGCCTCGGGGCTGCTGGTGCTCGTCATGCTCGCCGCGACGACCCTCATCGGGCGGGAGCGCGCAGTCCTGCGCGAGAGAATGGGTTAGCGCCTCGCCGAGGAACGGATCTTGAACTGCCCTGCCTGACGCGCGCGCGCGCCGCCCCGACCGCCCCATCCCGGAACGGTCCTGGACCGGACGAGCACGAACGCCGAGGAACAGGGTTAACACATGGTTTCCTTATGGCACGCCTTCGATCTCACCGCCTCGATCGGAGCCGGGGAGGTGGGCAAGCCGGCAGCGCAACGCCTGGCCGTCGACCGCGCGAGGCCGTCGCCCCGCTGGCTCAAGGCCGAGCTCTTCACCGCCGACGAAGCTAAGGCGCATGAAGCCGCCTGGCGCGACCTCGCTTCGCGCGCGCTCGTCGCCAACCTGTTCTGCGAGCCCGAATTCGCGCTCGCGGCGGTGACCCATCTGGCGCAGGGACAATCGCCGCGCTTTCTCTTCGTCTTCGACGAGCGGGTCCACCCTCAGTCTCGGCTGATCCTGGTGGCGCCGCTCGTCGTGCCGGCCTTCGGCGTGGGGGAGGCGAGGTTGTGGAGCCATGCGCAGCTCCTGTCGTCGACGCCGCTGATCGATCGCGACGAGGCGGATGCCGCGATCGAGGCGCTGCTCGACGCCGTCCGCCAAGGTCCGGCGCGCGCCTCGGGGCTGAGGCTGTCGCGGCTCGACGAAAGCGGGGTCTTCGCCGATCTCCTGCGCCAGGCCGCTGCTCGCGGCGGCCGAAACGTGCTG
>JBIOEK010000571.1:0-2489 GCA_044445925.1 Hyphomicrobiales bacterium | reverse complement strand
GCCACAGGCGATCGGCGCTCCAAGGCCCGCCGCCGGCAAAAAACAGATAGAGGAACACGAAGCAGAAGAGGACGGCGAGGCTGCCATCGTTCACATAGGGGTAGAACGAGGACGGCGCATGGTCGATGAAATAGGCAAGCGCCATTTCGCCCGAGAGCAGGAAGGCTACGGGTCGAGTGAACAAGCCGAGGAGGAGCAGCGGGCTGCCGACGAGCTCCATCGTCCCGGCGGCGTAGTAGAGCGGTGTCATCTCGAAGGTCGGCGCGACGGGAAAGTTGAAGAGCTTGACCAGCCCGGATTGCAGGAAAAGCAGCGCGGTAACGATGCGCAGGATACTCAGCAGGCGCGGCGCCCAGGCTTCCAGGATTGCGTCGAGCGAGCCCATCAAATCTCTCCGTAAAACAGCTCGAGATGCTCGACGGCGGTTTCCCCGGCTGCAAGGCGCGGGCTATAGGGTTTGCGAGCCTCGTGTCCACTCACGCTTCTGTGACCTTGCCATCGCTGACGCGGAAGTGAATTCAGCTCGCATGCAATGCTCGTCTGATGGCGAGGCAGATAGAAAGACGAGATGAGCGCCGATCTTCTGACCTACGAGCTGCACAAGGAGGTTGCCTTCGTCGGGCTCAACCGCCCCGAAAAGCGCAATGCCATCAATGACGCCCTGATCGGCGCTTTGGTCGAGGCGGTCGGGCGCGCCCATGAGGAGGCGCGCGCCATCGTGATCTACGGCAATGGGCCGTGCTTCTGCGCCGGGCTCGACCTCGTCGAGCATAAGGCGCGTTCGCCCGAAGAGGTGTTCCACCATTCGCGTTCCTGGCACCGCGCCTTTCGCGCCATCCGGCATGGGCGCATCCCGGCGATCGCGGCGCTGCACGGGGCGACCGTCGGCGGGGGCCTCGAGCTCGCCGCCTCCTGCCATCTGCGGGTCGCCGATCAATCGGCCTTTTTCGCGCTGCCCGAAGGCTCGCGCGGCATCTATGTCGGGGGCGGCGCTTCCGTGCATGTGGCGCGCCTGATCGGGGCGTCGCGCATGGCGGACATGATGCTCACCGGCCGCGTGCTCGACGCGCCCACGGCGGAACGGCTCGGCCTCGCGCAATATCTCGTGCCGCAAGGCGAGGCCAAAGCCAAATCCGCCGAGCTCGCCCGGAAGGTCGCCGCGTTGGCGCCGCTCACCGTGCTTGGCGTGCTCCAGGCCCTGCCCCGGATCCAGGACATGAGCGAAGATGACGGCCTGTTCGTCGAGAGCATGATGGCGGCGCTCGCGCAATCGGGACCGGAGGCCGCCCAGCGCCTCGCGGATTTCGCGGCGAAGCGCGGGGCGAAGGTCACGGAGCCGGATGAGCGATGAGACATCCGGCGGCGATCGACGCAGCTCGATCGGGAATTCGGCGATATCGCCGCGCTCATCCATCGGCACGCCCTAGAGCGGCCCGATCACATCTCCCTCATTCAAGGAGGCAGGCACTGGCTCATGCGCTGGGCGCAATGCTGGCGCCCGTGCAGCTGAACGAACTCGACCGCCTCCTCCTCAGCGCCTGACCGTCCCACATCTCAAAAAAATGTAGTGCCGACTTTTCGGACCCCGATTCTGCGCAAGGCCTACCTCTTGTTGCGGATCGGCACGGGCATCTCGGCGATCGGGATCTCGCGCACGAGCTCGAGCAGATCATTCGCGTCGGGCCCCTTCGCCTTGACCTTGAAATCATACATCACCTGCAGCGCCTGATGATCCTCCTTGCGGAAGGTCATCTTGCCCTTGGGCGTGTCGAATTCCATGCCTTCCATAGCGGCGATCAGCTTCTCGGGATCGGTCGATCCGGCCTTCTTGATCGCCGTGACGGCGGCGGAGGCCGCCGCCATGCCACCGGCCGTGAAGAAATCGGGCGGCGCGCCGAAGCGCTTCTGGTGCTCGGCGACCAGCCAGTCGTTCATCGGGTTCTTGGGAAAGCCATAATAGTAGTAGACCGCGCCCTCGATGCCCGGATAGGCCTGATAGGTTCTCATCACCGGCAGGATGTTGCCGCCCGGCGCGACCTCGATGCCGAAGCGCTCCGGCTGCAGCCCCATGATCTTGCTGAAAGGGCTCGCTCCCGCCCAGATGATATAGATGATCTTGCGGCCGGGCTTGTCCTTCAAGGCATCGAAGATGCGTTGCGCGGAGGCCGTGAAATCGGTCGCGTTCTGCGGCGCATACTCCTCGAACACCACCTTGGCCTTGCTCTTGGTCGCCGTGATCGCGTCCTTGACGGCCGCGACGCCGTCGCGGCCAAAGGCGTAGTCCTGCGCCAAGGTCGCGACAGAGACCTCGCCCGAGCCCAGCGCCACGGCAGCGGCGAGCGCATCCTGCGTCGAGTTGCGCGCCGTGCGGAAGATGAAGCGATTCCATTTGTCGCCGGTGATCTGATCGGCAACGGCGGGCTCGACGATCAGCACCTTGCCCTGGTCCAGCGCCACCGGGAGCATGGCGAGGGCCGCGCCGGACGAGG
>JBIOEK010000570.1:0-2493 GCA_044445925.1 Hyphomicrobiales bacterium | reverse complement strand
TCTCCGCCCCGGTCATGGTGCGCGACATCAAGGAGCGCCTGGACCTCGAGAACCTCACTGTGGTGTCGCCCGATGTCGGGGGCGTGATTCGGGCGCGCGCGCTTGCCAAGCGCATCGGCGCACCGCTCGCCATCGTCGACAAGCGGCGCGAGCGCGCCGGCGAATCGGAGGTGATGAACATCATCGGCTCGGTCAAGGGCACCTCCTGCATCCTGGTCGACGACATCGTCGATTCGGGCGGCACCTTGTGCAACGCCGCCGATGCGCTGATCGCCGAAGGGGCGAAGAACGTCTCCGCCTACATCACCCATGGCGTCCTGTCGGGCGGCGCCGTCGATCGCGTCATGAAATCGCAGCTGCGCGAGCTCGTCATCAGCGATACCATCGCGCCGACCGAAGCCCAGAAGGTCGCAGCGAATATCCGCACCCTGCCGATCGCGCCCCTGATCGGCGAGGCGATCGCGCGCACCGCCAAGGAAGAGAGCGTCTCGAGCTTGTTCGACTAGCCGCGGCCGGGCGGCCGTTCGGCCGTGGCGCGCCGCCACTTGAGATTCAGCCGCAGCCAGAGGAGCAAGCCATGGGTTTCATCAGCTTCGTCGAGTGCCAAGACCCGATCTGTCCGGGCGCGGCGCCGCGCCTCCCGAAGCTGTCGTGAGCGCGCCGATGGCCGAGCATCGCGACCTTTCGCTCGACGAGGTCAAGCAGGGCCTCGCCGAGCACTCGATCCTCCTCGTCGATGTGCGCGAGCCCCATGAATTCGCGGCCGCGCGCATTCCCGGCGCCGTCAACCTGCCGCTCTCGAGCTTCGATCCGGCAAGGATCGAGGCGAAGCCCGGCCAGCTGGTGGTGTTCAGCTGCCGCTCCGGCGTTCGCTCGCTCACTGCGATCGATGCTTCGCGCGCCGCGGGCTTCGAGTACGATGCGCATTATCCGGGCGCCATGCTCGAATGGGCCCGAGCCGGCGAGCCGGTGGAGGCGGGCTGAGGCATCTGGGCCTCCTCCGTCTCGCGCGAGCAGGAGGAGCCCCGCAGCGGTGCCGACCTGCCCTTGGAGTTCCTCATGCAAGACCGTATCGACCCCATGGCCGCCCGAGACACCGAGGACGCCGTCATCCTCGGCGATCTCTTGCGTCGCCGCTTCAGCTGCCGCGCCTTCCGGCCGGATCCGGTGCCGCGCCAGACGATCGAACGCATCCTCGAGCTCGCCCAGCACACCGCCTCGTGGAACAATGTCCAGCCATGGAACGTGATCGTGACCGAGGGCGAGGCAACGGAGCGCTTTCGGCGCGAGCTCCTCGCTTATCTCGCCGATTCTCCAAGGCCTAGCCCCGATATCCCCTTCCCGCGCGAATATCGTGAGCCCTATCTCGCGCGGCGGCGCGAATGCGGCTTTGCCCTCTATGCCGCAGTCGGCATCGCGCGCGGCGACAAGGCGGCCTATGCGCGCCAGACGCGCGAGAACTTCCTCTTGTTCGGGGCTCCCCATCTCGCCTTGATCTCGACCGACGAGGCGCTCGGCACCTATGGGGCGCTCGATTGCGGCGCCTATGTCTCCAACTTCATGCTGGCGGCGCAGGCCTTCGGGGTCGCGACCATCGCCCAGGCGGCGCTCGCCAGCCATTCGGCCTTCATGCGCGCCCATTTCGCTCTTCCCCCGGAGCTTCGCGTCGTCTGCGGCATCTCCTTCGGCTATGCCGACATGACCCATAAGGCGAACAGCTACCGCACGACGCGCCTCGACCCGAAAGAGACGGTGCGCTTCGTCGGCGAGTAGGATGGCATCCCGCAAGCCCTGAGGCGATCGGGCCTGCAAGAGTTGGTCGTTTGCAAGATCTGGTCGTCAGCAAGATCTGGCCGTTTGCGAAGATCTGGCCGTTTGCGAAGATCTGGCCGTTTGCGAAGATCTGGCCATTTGCAAAGATCTGGCCATTTGACTGAGCCCGCAGCCCTCGCTACCAGCTCGGCCTTTCAAGCCTCCACGGAAATGCTCCGGCATGAGCCCTGATGGGAGCTGCCCTTGGACCCGATCTTGAAACTGACCGACGCTGCGGACGAAGAGGCCCGCGCCGTCATCGGCGAGGGCTTGAATGCCCATAATGTCGAGGCCGCAGGCTATGAAGATCGCCGTCCTCTCACGGTCCTGGTGAGCGACCCCTTTACCGGCAAGGTGATCGGCGGCGTCATCGGGCGAACCTCCTTCGGCCTTCTGTTCATCGATCTCGTCTACCTGCCCGCGACGTTGCGCGGTCTCGATATCGGCACGCGCATGATCTCGATGGCCGAAGAGGAGGCGCGGCGCCGCGGCTGCCGCGCCGGGGTTCTCTACACGATCAGCTTCCAGGCGCCCGGCTTCTACGAGCGGCTGGGCTGGCGGGTCTTCGGCGAGATCCCCTGCGAGCCGCCCGGAACGAGCCGCGTCTTCATGACCAAGGATTTCCGATGACGAGGATTTCCGATGACGAGCTTGCGCGGCAGCGACCGGCCATGCTTGGCT
>JBIOEK010000569.1:0-2493 GCA_044445925.1 Hyphomicrobiales bacterium | reverse complement strand
TCCTTCTTCTATACGAGGCTCGATGCGAATCACCGGGCTCGCTCGATCTTTCGCCACCTCGTCGGCACCGCGGCCGAAGCCGACGAGCCGGTCTTCGAGGAGGAGATGCCGGGCTGCTTCGTGTCGGTGCATCGCGAGCGCGAGGGAGGGCATGCCTCGATCGCGGTGCGCGATCACGAGACCTCCGAAGCCTGGATCCTCGATCTGAAGGAGCCCGGAGCGCCGCCCCGCCTCGTGGCGGCGCGCCAGGCTGGAATTCGCTACGAGATCGAGATTGGCCGTGACCGCCTATTCATCCGCACCAATCGCGATGGGGCGCAGGACTTCAAGATCGTCGAGGCGCCGCTCGCGGCTCCAGAACCCGCGAGCTGGCGCGATGTCGTGCCGTATCGGCCGGGCATCATGGTGCTGCAACACGCGATCTTCGCGCGCCATCTCGTCTGGCTGGAGCGCGAAGAGGGGCTGCCGCGCCTAAAGATCCGCGAGCTTGCTGGCGGCGCGGAGCACGCGCTCGCCTTCGCGCAAGAGGCCTATGCGCTCAGCCTCGATGCCGGGGAGGAGTTCGACACCGACATCCTGCGCTTCACCCTCTCGTCTCCGGCCCGGCCGGCGGAGACCTATGATTACGACATGGCGAGCCGCGAGCGCGTGCTGGTGAAGCGCCAGCTCGTTCCGTCCGGGCACGATCCCGACGCCTATGTGGTGCGGCGCCTATTCGCCGATGCGCAAGACGGCCAAAAGGTCCCGGTCACCCTCCTGCATCGGCGCGATCTCGCACGCGACGGCAGCGCGCCCTGCCTGCTTTATGCATATGGGGCCTATGGTTCTGCGGTTCCGGCGAATTTCATTCCCCATCGCCTGTCGCTCGTCGATCGCGGCATGGTCTACGCCATCGCCCATGTGCGCGGCGGAACCGAGAAGGGATGGGGTTGGTATTTGCAGGGCAAGCGCGCCAAGAAGGAGAACAGCTTCTCGGACTATCTGAGCGTCGCGCGCCTCCTGGTCGATGAGCGCTATACCTCGGCCGGGCGCATCGTCGCCAATGGCCGCAGCGCCGGCGGCATGCTGATGGGGGTCGCTGCAAACCGGGCACCCGAGCTGTTCGCCGGCATCGTCACCGAGGTGCCCTTCGTCGACGTGCTCTCGACCATGCTCGACGCCGATTTGCCGCTGACGCCGGCCGAATGGCCCGAATGGGGAAATCCGATCTCGAGCGAATCAGACCTCAGGACCATCCTTGCCTATTCGCCGGTCGACAATGTCGGGCCTCGCCCCTATCCGGCGATCCTCGCCGTCGCCGGCCTCTCCGATCCGCGCGTGACCTATTGGGAGCCGGCCAAATGGGTCGCCAAGCTGCGCGCCAACTCGCTTTCCGGCAAGCCCGTGCTGCTGCGCACCGATATGAGCGGGGGCCATATGGGCGCTCCCGGCCGCTTCGACCGCCTGTCGGAATTCGCCCTGACCTATGCGTTCGCCTTGTCGACGGTCGGCCTTGCCGGGCCACTGATCTGACGCGCCGCTGACCGTCTCGAAGCCCGCAGGGCCCGAAAAAAACGTTGAAATCCGGCGACCTGCTGGCCGAGCCAGGAGCGTTCATTGTCGGCGTCGATGTCGGGATCGTCGACGCCGCAGGCCCGCGGTTCCTCGCCATAGAGCGAGGTGCGGAACAAGATGTCCCAGATCGGCAGGACGAGGGCGAAGTTGCAATTATAGTTGATCTTGTCGCTCGGATCGGCCCGCATATGGTGCAGCCGATGGAAGAGCGGACCGACCAGGAGCTTGTCGAGCACCGGGCCGAAGCGGACGCGCACATTGGCGTGGGAGAAATTCTCGACGAGGCGGCCCATGAGGATCAAAACCGCGTACTGGCCGGCCGGCACGCCGATGATCAGGCCGACGCTGCCCAGGATGACCGCCTCGAGCACGTCGTCGAGCATATGGTTTCGATCATCCGTCCAGCAATTCACCTGTCTCTGGCTGTGATGCAGGCTGTGCAGCGCCCACCACCAGGGCACGGCATGCTGCATCCGGTGGATGGCATATTGCGTGAGGTCGAAGATCGCGAAATAGAGCGCGAAGAGCAGTGCCGGATGCCCCTTGAGCCAGGGGACCATGTCCTCGAAGAGGGGCGAGTCGCCGCCCGAGATGCCGAGCTTCTCGCCGACCCAGTTGCTCGCGGGCAAGAGCAGCATGAAGGTGAAGAGCGGAACGAGCCCGAATTCCTTCAGCATGGTGTAGAGGAGGTCGATGCGCGTCAGCTTGCGGTCGGGCCAGTGCTCCTGCGGCAGGACGCTTTCGAGCGGCCGGAAGACCAGGCCGATGATGGCGATCTGGACCGCGTTGACCATGAAGAATTCGGCGATCTCGCCGGGATCGCCCATATATTTCGCGATGCCGAGGGAGGCGAAGAACGGCGTGAGCAGGCCTGACGCGAAGGCGTCCTGCGTCTTCGACCAGAGCTCGGCCAAGGCCTGCATGCGATCTTCATTCCGC
>JBIOEK010000568.1:0-2509 GCA_044445925.1 Hyphomicrobiales bacterium | reverse complement strand
GATCGGGCCGGTCGACCTCGCCTTCTGCCACAATGATCTCCTCGCCGGGAACCTGATCGATGACGGCGATAGGTTGTGGCTCATCGACTGGGACTATGCGGGCTTCAACTCGCCGCTCTTCGACCTTGCGAATCTCGCCTCGAATAACGGCTTCGATGAAGAGGAGGAGCGCCGCCTGCTCTTTCTCTATTTCGGCAGCGAAGCCGATGCCCCTCAGTGGCAGCGCTTCCAGGCGATGCGAGCCGTCTCGTTGTTGCGGGAGGCCATGTGGGGCATGGTCTCCGAGCTGCATTCGAAGCTCGACATCGACTATGTGGCCTATGCGGCCGAGCATCTCGGAAAGCTCGAGACGGCGCTCGAGCGGCTCGACCTGGCGAAAGGGTGACGCATGGCCTTCCCGACACAGGCCGAGGTGATCGTGATCGGCGGCGGCATCGTCGGCTGCTCGACCGCCTATCATCTCGCGAAGTTTGGCGCGAAGGACGTGCTGCTCCTCGAACGCAAGAAGCTGACGAGCGGCTCCACTTTCCACGCCGCCGGCCTCGTAGGGCAGCTGCGCAGCTCGGCCAATATCACGCGGCTCCTGAAGCAATCCGTCGAGATCTACCGCACGCTCGAAAACGAGACCGGCCAGGCGACGGGATGGAAGATGAATGGCGGCTTGCGTCTTGCTTGCAACGCCGAGCGCATGACCGAGATCAAGCGCCAGGCGACGACGGCGCGCTCCTTCGGCCTCGACATGCATCTCGTCTCGCCGAAGGAGGCGCTCGAGCTCTGGCCCTTGATGGACATCTCCGATCTCGTGGGCGCGGCCTTTCTGCCGACCGACGGCCAGGCCAATCCCTCGGACATCACGCTCTCGCTCGCCAAGGGCGCGCGCCTCAAAGGCGTGCGCATCATCGAGGATGTCGAGGTTACGGCGCTCACCCTGAAGGACGGCCGCGCCGGGGGCGTCGTCACCGAACAAGGCGCCATCGCCTGCGAGACCATCGTCATCTGCGCCGGCCAATGGTCGAAGGAGATCGGCCGCAAGGCCTCAATCCTCATCCCGCTGCAATCGGTCGAGCATCAATACCTGATCACCGAGCCGTGCGGGGCGCCGCGCAATTTGCCGACGCTGCGCGATCCCGACCGCCTCATCTACTACAAGGAGGAGGTGGGAGGCCTGGTCATGGGCGGCTATGAGCAAAACCCCATTCCCTGGGCGCAAGGCGGCATCCCCCTGGGCTTCCACTTCAGCCTGCTCGATTCCCGCTTCGAGCATTTCGAGGAGATCATGGAGCAGGCGCTCGTCCGTACGCCGGTGCTATCGACCGCCGGCGTCAAGACGCTCGTCAACGGTCCTGAGTCCTTCACGCCGGACGGCAATTTCATCCTGGGCGAGGCGCCGGAGGCAAAGCGCGTCTTCGTCGGCTGCGGCTTCAACGCCTTCGGCATCGCCTCCGGCGGAGGCGCCGGCTGGGCGCTCGCGCAATGGATCCTCGAAGGCGATCCCCCGCTCGATCTGTGGCCCGTCGATATCCGGCGCTTTTCGCGCTCGGTGCATGCCGATGACGGCTTCGTTCGAACCCGCACGCTCGAAGCCTATGCCAAGCACTACACGATGGCCTGGCCGCATGAGGAATATGAGAGCGCCAGGCCGCTCAAGACCTCGCGCCTCTACGCGACCCTCGAGGCGAAGGGCGCGGCCTTCGGCTCGAAGCTCGGCTGGGAACGGCCGAACTGGTTCGCCCCGCGAGGCTCGGAGCCGCGCGACCTCTACAGCTACGGCCGCCAGAACTGGTTCGAAGCGGTCGGCGAGGAGCATCGCGCCGCGCGTGAGCGCGCCGCGCTCTTCGACCAGTCATCCTTCGCGAAATTCGAGCTGATAGGGGAGGGGGCGCAGGCCGCGCTCGACTTCATCTGCGCGGGCGACGTGACGAAGGCTCCTGGTCGGGTGACCTACACGCAGATGCTCAATATGCGAGGCGGTATCGAATGCGACCTCACCGTGTCGCGTCTCGCGCCGGACCTCTTCTTTCTCGTCACCGGAACCGGGTTTCGCACCCATGACCTCGCTTGGATCAGGCGCAACCTTCCGGCTGGCGCCGCGGTCGAGATCGCCGACGTCACCGATCAATATGGCTGCCTCGCGCTGATGGGGCCGCGCGCCCGCGACATCCTCTCCGGCGCGGCGCGCGAGGACGTCTCGAACGAGGCCTTTCCGTTCGGCTGCTGCCGCGAGATCGCGGTCGCCGGCGTGAAGCTCAGGGCGCTGCGCATCACTTATGTTGGCGAGCTCGGCTTCGAGCTGCATATTCCGGCCGACGGCGTCGAGCGCGTCTACGCCGCGCTGATGGAAAGCGGGCGCCCGCACGGCCTCGCGGACGCCGGCTATCGGGCGATCGAATCGCTTCGCCTCGAAAAGGCCTATCGGGCCTGGGGCGCCGACATCAATGCCGACACCACGCCCTATGAGGCGGGCTTAAGCTTCGCGGTCCGCAAGGATTTCGGACGGCCCTTCCTGGGG
>JBIOEK010000567.1:0-2516 GCA_044445925.1 Hyphomicrobiales bacterium | reverse complement strand
TGGACAAGGTGACGGTCGTCGAAGCCATCAACGACAACATGCCCTTCCTGCTCGATTCGACGCTCGGCGAGATCGCCGAGCACGGCCTGAACCTGCGGCTCGTCGCCCACCCCATCCTCAGCGTCGACCGCGATCCGTCCGGCGGTTTCGTGGAGCTCAAGGGCGAGGCGCGCGGCCAGCTGCAGCCGGGCGAGCGGCGCGAAAGCTTCATCCATTTGCATCTCGACCCCATCGAGGATGCGGCGCTGCGCGAGCGCCTCGTCGCCGGCCTCGAGCGCGTGCATGCCGAGGTTCGGCGCGCCGTCTCCGATTTTCCCTCGATGCGGGCACGCGTCTTCGAGGCGGTGCAGGCGGCCAAGATCGTGCCGCCGCCGCTCGCAGCTCAGGACGTCACCGAAGCGATAGCGCTCGTGGAATGGATGCTCGCCGACAACTTCACTTTCCTGGGCGTGCGCGAATATCGTTTCGTCGACGACAACCCGCAGGGCGACCTTGTCGGCGCCAACGGGCTCGGCATATTGCGCGATCCCGAGCTCAAGGTGCTGCGCCAGGGCCGCGAATTCCTCAACGTGACGCCTGAGGTTCGGGCGTTTCTCGCCGAGCCGACCCCCGTCATCGTCACCAAGGCCAACATCAAGTCGCGCGTGCATCGGCGCGTCCATATGGACTATGTCGGCCTCAAGCTGTTCTCCCATGAGGGCCAGCCGCAGGGCGAGTTGCGCATCGTCGGGCTGTTCACGGCGAACGCCTATGACAGCCCCGTCGCCGCGGTGCCCTATCTGAGGCGCAAGGCGGAGGCGGTGCTGGCGCGCGCCGCGCTCGACCCGTCGAGCTATGCGGGGAGAGCCCTGAAGAACGTGCTCGAGACCTATCCGCGCGACGAGCTGTTCCAGATCGACGTCGATACGCTCTATCGCTTCGTCTCGGAGATCCTGACGCTGTCGGAGCGGCCGAGGATCCGGGCGCTGGCGCGACGCGACCGCTTCAACCGCTTCGTCTCGATCCTCGTCTATATCTCCAAGGACCGCTACGATTCGGTGATCCGCCAGAAGGTCGGCGCCTTCCTGGCCAATGCCTATGCGGGACGCCTTTCGGCCGGCTACCCGACCTATCCGGAAGGGCCGCTCGCGCGAACCCATTTCATCATCGGCCGCGATGCCGGCGAGACGCCGGACGTGCCGCGCTCGACGCTCGAAGCCGGCATATTGGCCATCGTGCGCAACTGGACCGACGAGCTGCGCAGCGCCGCGATGAGCGCTTCGAGGCAACATAAGGGCGTTGCGGCGCTCGAGCGCTATCTCGATGCCTTCGGAGCGGCCTATCGGGCAGCCTATGGCGCCTCGACCGCGCTCACCGACATCGCCATCATCGAGAGCCTGAGCGAGGAAAGCCCCCGCGCCGTGCGGCTTCTGCCCCATGAGGGGGATGCTCATCTCGCCTCGCTGAAGGTCTATACGCGAGGCGCCGCCGTCTCCTTGTCGCAACGCGTGCCAATCCTCGAGAATTTCGGCTTCGAGGTGATCGACGAAGCGAGCTTCAGCATCGCGCCGGCCGACGGCAAGGCGGTATTCCTGCACGACATGACGGTGCGCCGCGAGGATGGGGCCGAGCTCGGCGCCGTGGCGCTGGCCCCACGCCTCGAGGAAGCGCTGATCGCGCTCGGCGAAGGCTTCAGCGAGAGCGACAATTTCGACACGCTGGTCACCCAGGCCGGGCTTGCCTGGCGGGACGTGGCGCTGGTGCGGGCGCTGGCGCGCTACCTGCAGCAGGCGACGGTCCGCTACACGCAAGACTACATGGCTGAAGCGCTGGCGCGTCAGCCCGGCATCGCCGCGGCCGTCGTCACCTTGTTCTATGCCCGCTTCAATCCCGATCTCGACGAGAGCGGACGCTCCGAGGCGGAGGCGGCTACGCGATCCCTGATCGCCGAGAAGATGAAGGAGGTCACGAGCCTCGACGACGACCGCATCCTGTCGCGCTTCCTCAACCTCGTCGACGCCATGGTGCGCACCAACTTCTTCCAGACCGGGGAGAGTGGACGCCGGCGCGAGGCCATGGCCTTCAAGTTCGAGAGCCGCAAGATCGAGGGCTTGCCCTTGCCCCGTCCGCTGTTCGAGATCTTCGTCTATTCGCCGCGCGTCGAGGCCGTGCATCTGCGTTTCGGCCGCGTGGCGCGCGGCGGCATCCGCTGGTCCGATCGGCCGCAGGATTTCCGCACCGAGGTGCTGGGCCTCGTCAAGGCGCAGCAGGTGAAGAACGCCGTGATCGTGCCGGTCGGCGCCAAGGGCGGCTTCTTTCCCAAGCGGCTGCCGCCGCCAGCGCAGCGCGATGCCTGGCTCGCCGAGGGCACCGAAAGCTACAAGCTCTTCATCTCGACGCTGCTCGACGTCACCGACAATATCGACGCGACCGGCATCGTGCATCCGCCGGCGACGCTGCGCCTCGATGCCGACGATCCCTATCTCGTGGTCGCCGCCGACAAGGGCACGGCGACCTTCTCCGACACCGCCAATGCC
>JBIOEK010000566.1:0-2518 GCA_044445925.1 Hyphomicrobiales bacterium | reverse complement strand
GTATAGGTCATGACCGCACCCTTGGCGGCCGCGTAATGGGTGGCGCCCGGCCCGCCGCCCGTGAAGGCCGCGAGCGACGACATGGTGATGATCGCCCCGCGCTTGCGCTTCTCCATGCGCTTGAGGACGGCCTGGCAGACCAGGAAGGTCGAGGTGACGTTGACGGCGAAGACCTGGTTCCACAGATCGAGCGAAGCGTCGATGGAGCGGACACGCTTCAAGATCCCGCCGGCATTGGCGAACAGGATCTCGATCGGCCCGAGCTTCTCCTCGGTTTGTGCCACGATGCGCTCGACCGTCGCGGCATCGGTCATGTCGGCCTCGAGCGCGAGCGCCCGGCGCCCGAGCTTCTCGATCTCGGCCGCGACCGAGCGTGCTTCGTCGGCGCTCGAGAAATAGGTGAGCGCGACATCGGCGCCCTCCCGCGCGAGCGCGATCGAAGAGGCGCGCCCGATGCCGGACGCGCCTCCCGTGACGAGCGCGACGCGACCGGAAAGCTCGCCCATCTAGGCGGCGGCCTTCAGCCGGGAATGGGCGAAGTCCCAATAGAGCTCGCGCGCCCGGCGGTAGAGCGGCCCGGGCTGCAGGTCGCGGCTGTCGATCTTGATGATCGGCTGCACCTTGCCGTAATTGCCCGAGGTGAAGATCTCGTCGGCCTGCTCGAAATCGCGATAGACGAGCGACGTCTCCAGCACCGTGAGGCCCGATTGGCGCAACAGCTTGATGACGCGCTGGCGGGTGATGCCGTTGAGGAAGGTGCCGTTGGCGGCCGGCGTCATCACCACGCCGTCCTTCGCCATGAAGACATTCGAGGTCGAGGTCTCGGCGATATTGCCGAGCATGTCGGCGACGAGGCAATTGGTGAAGCCGCGGCTCTTGGCCTCGAGCAAGGCGCGCGCATTATTCGGGTAGAGCGCGCCCGTCTTCACATCGGTCGGCATCGTCTCCATGGTCGGGCGCCGGAACGGCGAAAAGGTGACGGTGGCGCCCGCCGGCTTCGGCATCGGCGCCTCGAAGAGGTGGAGGCAGAAGGCGGTCGATTCCGGATCGGGCTCGATCGTGGAGACACCGGACCCTTCCGCCCAATACATCGGCTTGACATAGAGCTCGGCCTTGGGCCCGAACTTCTTGGCGCCCTCGCGCGCGAGCTCGACGATCGCCTCGGCCGCCATGGTCGGCTTGAGGAAGAGGCGCTTCGCCGACTGGTTGACGCGCTCGCAATGGCGATCGATGTCAGGCAGCACGCCTTCGAAGGCGCGCGCCCCGTCGAAGACCGAGGAAGCGAGCCAGAATGCGTGATGGTGCGGCCCGGTGAGGTTGATCGGCCCGTCATGCCATTCGCCCTTGTGGAATATGCGCATGTTCGGCAGAGGCATGGCGTTTCTCCATTTTCGAAGCTTTGCGGCATGAATGCCGGGGCGAGGAAGAGGCGTCAATAGCGCCGAGGCAAGGGCCGGGCAGCCATGCGCCGGTGCGCGGCGGGCTTCCTCATTGCGGTCGCCCGGGCCAAACTTCCCTCTTGAGGAAAGGTCGTGCCATGCCGCTTCGTCCATCGCCGCACATCAAGACCTATGTGTTCGACGCCTATGGCACGCTGTTCGACGTCAGCTCGGCCGTCATGCGACATGCGGATAGGATCGGCCCCGACGCCCCAGCCTTCTCCGCGCTTTGGCGGCAAAAACAGCTCGAATATAGCTGGATCCTAACGCTTTCCGGCCGGTTCAGCGATTTCTGGACCCTCACTCAAGGAGCGCTCGACTACGCCTTGGCGAGCTTTCCCGGCATCGACCGGGCCTTGCGGCCAGCGCTCCTTGCGGCCTACCGCGAGCTCGGCGCCTATCCGGAGGTGCAAGCCGCACTGCGGCGGCTGCGGGTGGGTGGCTTCAAGACGGCCATCCTCTCGAACGGCGAGCCCTCGATGCTCGCCGATGCCATCGCCTCGGCCGGCATCGGCGACCTCATCGACGCGGTATTCTCGGTCTCGAGCGTTTGCGCCTACAAGACCGACCCGCGCGCCTACGCGCAGCTTCTCTCCCCGCTCGCGGCGAGCCGCGCCGAGATCGCCTTCGTCTCGTCGAACCGCTGGGACATCGCCGGCGCCGTGGCGTTCGGCCTCACCTCGATCTGGATCAACCGCTCGGGCGCGCCGGACGAATATGAGGATCTCGCGCCCGTCGCCGTGATGCGTAACCTCGAAGAGCTCGGGTGAGGGCCGAAGCCGGACCAAGGCAGCGCGACGTTCGAGCTCTCGTTCCTGTTGCGTTCCCATCGGACTCCTTTTATAATGCAGACCAGATGGGGACGAGCCTCACCGACGGGGATGGCCGCCACACGGGCGGCCATGACAGGAGAGGATCATATAGCCGGCTACCGGAATCCGATCACTCAATGTTCAGAATCAACATTCCTCAACATTCTCGGGGCCTGATGATCGCCGCGATGCGGGCGATTTTTCCACGAAAAGACAATATATTTCAGAATGATACGGTTGAGGCTCGCATTCTCCCGGCGGGCCCGG
>JBIOEK010000565.1:0-2553 GCA_044445925.1 Hyphomicrobiales bacterium | reverse complement strand
GGATAGCGGCGCTGAAGCTCGAGCACCTGGTCGATGGTGAGGCCGGCCGCGTCGCCGGGCGCCATGTCGATATCGCCGGAGAGCAGGTTCGATTGCAGCGCCGCCGTGTTCTCGATGACGCGCACGACGACGCGCCTGAAAAAGGGCTTTGCGCCCGACCAATAAGGGTTCGCCTCGAGCGCGATGTAAGAGCCCGAAACATATTCTGCGAGGCGATAAGGCCCGTTATAGAGGCCGGGCGTCGTGGGCGCGCGATTATAGGCCGAGAGCCTTCCGTAGTCGCCGGCCCCCTGCCCTTCGGCATAAGGCTTCGCCTCGATATGCTCGGGCAGGATATGATTCCATTCGGCGTAATCCACCCTGATCGTCTTGAGATGCGCGATGGCGGTGAGGTCGTCGACGACATCGATGCGATCGATGCGCGTCCACTCATCGGCGAGCGCATAGCCGGCGCGCGGATCCGAGCCGACCTTGAAGCTGAACGCGATGTCGCGCGCCGTCACGGGCTCCCCATCGCCCCAGCGCAGCCCCTCCTTCAGCTTCAGCGTGACCGCCATGCCCTTCGTGCCGTCGGGGCGGTCCTCGATGCGGGCAAGTCCGTTGTCGAGCGAAGGCAGCTCGGCGCATAGAAGGCAAACGAGCTTCCAATCCTTGTCGAAGGAGGAGATCGGCCGATCCGTGAAGGCGAGTATATAGGCCTTGCTCGCCTCGGGGTTGATCGCGGGATGCAGGCTCGAGGGAAACTGCGACAGGCCGATGATCAATTCGTCCTTGGCGGCCAGGGCGCAAGGCGTCCGGGCGCCGAAGAGCCCGAAGGCCAGTGCCAAGGCGGCGATGGCCCCCCTCGGCAGCCGCAAATGCCCCATGAGCAAGAAGCCCGAGCCTCGGTCCGATTGCGTCGCATCGGGATGGGCTCTAGGCGGCGGCAAGGTCTTGCCTGTCCATGGGCATTGGCTTTCGAAGCTGTCTGCGTCCTCAGAAGACCTATCGCCGATATTCCTTCCCAGCAACGGGTTTGGGCATATCAAGATGCGATGAGGCCTCTTCGCCCCGGTTGCCTCGCGCATGACCGATGCCTAGATCGGTGCCTGTTCAAAGGCAGTTTCGAGGAACATCCGCCATGCCGCCGCCCGACCGCCGACTCTGCGCGATTGCCGTTGCGCTCGGCTTGCTGAGCCCGATCGCCGCAAGGGCGGCCGAGGCGACGGGAGAATGGCTGATCGAGGACGGCGACGCGCGCGTGCGCATCGCCCCTTGCGGCGCGGATCTGTGCGGCCACGTCGCCTGGATCAAGGAAGGTTCACCGACCCTCGACGTCAACAATCCCGATCCCGCCAAGCGTTCTCGACCGCTCCTCGGCTCGGCGGTGCTGCTCGGCCTCAAGCCGAGCGGGGCAGGCCAATGGACGGGCTCTGTTTACGACGCCGAGGACGGGCGCACCTATACGGGCAAGCTAACCATCGTCGACGAGCGCCACATCAAGGTCTCCGGCTGCGTGTTCGTCGGCCTCATCTGCCAGAGCCAGACCTGGACGCGGACGAAGTAACTGACGCTCACGCCCTCGCCCGCTGATTGAACAGCACCTCGCGCACCTTCGGGTCCTGCATGGCGCCTGGCGGATTGCGCGC
This sequence comes from Hyphomicrobiales bacterium, assembly GCA_044445925.1. Taxonomy (GTDB): domain Bacteria; phylum Pseudomonadota; class Alphaproteobacteria; order Rhizobiales; family Beijerinckiaceae; genus GAS188. Next base: position 925 of record JBIOEK010000565.1, on the reverse strand, counting down.
TTCCTCCGCCACCTTGAAGCCGCGCTCGACGGCCGGGCGCGCCAGGAGCGTATCGAGCCAGCGCTTCACATGGGGGAATTCGGCGATGTCGATACCCTGGCGCTCATAACCGCGCGCCCAGCCGACGCAGGCCATGTCGGCGATCGAATAGGGGCCGGCCAGGAATTCGCGATCGGCAAGGCGCTTGTTCATGACGCCGAAGAGGCGATGGGCCTCGTCGCCATAGCGCTTGATGGCATAAGGGATCTTCTCGGGCGCATAGACGCGGAAATGATTGTTCTGGCCGAGCATCGGCCCCAGCCCCCCCATCTGCCACATTAGCCATTGCTCGACCTCGACGCGGCCGCGCTCGTCCATCGGGCAGAACTTGCCCGTCTTGCGTCCGAGATAAAGCAGGATGGCGCCCGACTCGAAAACCGAGATCGGCTTGCCGTCCGGCCCGTCATGGTCGACGATCGCCGGCATGCGGTTATTGGGCGAGATCGCCAGGAATTCCGGCGCGAACTGCTCGCCCTTGCCGATATTGACGAGGCGCAGCTCATAAGGAAGCCCGCATTCCTCGAGCATGATGGTGATCTTCCAGCCATTCGGGGTCGGCCAATAATAGAGGTCGATCGGCTTTGCTTGCGCCGCTGTCTTTGCTTCCGCCATGTCGCCCGCCATTTCGTTTGCCTGCCATAGTCGGCATCCTGCTTAAGCTAGGCAGGCTCCAGGTCATTGGGAAGGAGCAAGGGTGCATGGCGGCATCACGAAATCGCTTCGCCGCCGGCTGGGCTGTTTGTTCATCATATGTTCATGGAGGGTATGGATCAATGAGGATGCTCGCCGGGCTTGCGCGGTCAGCAATTCCGAGTGAAGCTGCATGGCGGATCAGCTGGTCATCGGGTTGACCGATCGAGCTCTCTGCATGCGACACTACGCATGC
>JBIOEK010000564.1:0-2556 GCA_044445925.1 Hyphomicrobiales bacterium | reverse complement strand
GGCCGAACCGACATTGCGCTCTATCCCTTTGTTATGACGCACGACCTTGTCCGAAAAGCGGGGCGACTTTTCGGGATCGCGCCCTGTGTCGACCTACCGGCAGGGGCCCGAACTCAGCGACCCCGGCCTCGACCCCTTGCGCTTGAAGCCGCATGGCCGGCATGGTTAGCATAACGTCAATGTAGACGCGGCCATAGCCGGACCGCGCCTTTCTGCATAGGGATGCCTGTTTCATCCACAGGCCCGAAACCGGCATGGATCGCTGAAATGCCGCAAGAAGATGCCGCGCCTTTGCGCGATCTGCCGCCGAGCGTCATGAGGGTCGTCGCGGCCGCCGAGGCGCTCGGCCTTACGGTCGCGCCGCGCCTCATGCCGGCCTCGACGCGGACGGCGCAAGAAGCCGCATCTGCCTGCGGCTGCGCCGTGGCGCAGATCGTCAAGTCGCTGCTGTTCAGGGGAGCCAAGAGCGGGCGCGGCTATCTGCTGCTCGTCTCCGGTGCCAACCGCGTCGACGAGAAGGCGGTGAAGGCCATCCTCGGCGAAGCGCTCGAGCGGCCCGACGCGGATGCGGTGCGCGCCGCCACGGGCTTTGCCATCGGCGGCGTGCCGCCTTTCGGCCATGCGACAGCTTCGCCGGTCCTGATCGACGAGGATCTCCTCGGCTTCGAGCTCGTCTTCGCCGCGGCGGGCCACCCAAACGCCGTCTTCCCCATCGATCCGAAGGCGCTGGCGCAAGCCACTGGGGCAAGTGTCGTGAGGTTGCGTTGAAGGCGCAGGCTGCGTCGGAGGCGCTCGCGTCAGCGAGCGGCGGATGAGTTCGCTTGCAGCCTGGGGCACTTGGCCGACGAGGCGCACCTTCTCCAGCGGTTCATCGATCGGCAGCCGACCCGCGCGCGCAATCGCAGCTCCCTCATCCCCGCTTGGGCGGGGATGAGCAGCCGAGGATTTCCATCGCAAAAAAATGATGCAGCGGCCCTGGCCCGTGACCCACTCTCAGCCGGCCGGCCGCGGCGATCGCCTCGGTCAGATAGGCCTTCGCAGCGCTTACTGATCGGCGCAAATCGACACCCTTGGCGAGATGGGCGGCGATCGCCGAGGAGAAGGTGCAACCCGTTCCATGGGTATTCGCAGTCGCGATCCTGGGCGCGGGGAAGCGGGTGATGCCCGCCGCATCGACGAGGATATCGACGCTTTCCGGGCCGCCCGCATGACCGCCCTTGACGAGCACGGCGCTCGCGCCGAGCCGCATCAACTTTTCCCCCTGGCGCGCCATGGCACTCTCGTCCACCGCGACACCGTCGCCGAGAAGGGCAGCCGCCTCCTCGAGATTGGGCGTGACGAGATCGGCGAGCGGGAAGAGCAACTCCTTCATCGCCTCGACCGCGTCTTGCGAGGAAAGGCGTGCGCCCGATGTCGAGATCATGACGGGATCGAGCACGAGGTTGCGGGCGCGCCAGCGGCGCAGGCCCTCGCCGACCGCGGTCACGATCTCGGCTCCTGCCAGCATGCCAATCTTGGTGGCCGCGACCTCGAGATCGCAGTAGACGGCGTCGATCTCGAGCCCCACGAAGCGAGGTGGCAGCTCGTGGACCGCGATCACCCCTTGCGTGTTCTGCGCCGTCAGCGCGGTGATGACGCTCGCCCCATAGACGCCGAGTGCCGCAAAGGTCTTGAGGTCGGCTTGAATTCCGGCACCGCCCGATGAGTCCGATCCGGCGATGGTCACGGCAATCGGCAGCGGAAGATCGGCGGACGCCGCCATCTTCCCGCCTCTTCTCAAGCCCATCGCCAGCCGCGCCGGCTCAGGCGCTCTTCAGCGCGCGCGTCATCGCTGCCTCGAGGCTCGCCCAATAGCGGCCGCGTTCGAGGGCCGAGCGGTAGGTCTCGACGATGCGGCCGGACAAAGCGTCCTTGGCGCCGGTCTCGCCGATGATGTCGCTGGCGGCAAGGCGTGCCGCGGCCATCACATCGCCGGGGAACAGCGATACGCGAACTCCCTGGCGGGAAAGCGCCTCGATGGCGGTGGCGTTGCCCGTCTCGGCATCGGCGAGGCCGGCCGAATGCTCGGCCTCGCAGGCATTGAAGATGATCTCGCGCAGATCCTCCGGCAAGGCCTCGAGGGCGGTGCGCGACAGGAGCGCCTCGGCCGCGCCATTCGGCTTGTTGAAGCCCGGCGCATAATAGAATTTGGCCTGGCGGTGGAGCTCGAGCGACACATCGTTGACCGGCGCCAGGAGCTCGGCCGCGTCGATGGCGCCGCGCTCGAGCGCCGGCTCGAGATCGCCGGGCGCCAAGGTCACCGGCGTCGCGCCGAGCCGCGCATAGACCTCGGCGCCGATGCCCTGGACCCGGATGCGCAAGCCCTTCACGTCGCTGAGGCTCTTGATCTCGCTTCGAAACCATCCGCCCATCGAGGGGCCGGTATTGCCGGCGAGGCAGGCCTTCAGGCCGAAGGGCGCGTAGAGCTCGTCCCATAGGGCCTGCCCGCCGGCGGCGATCCAGGCTTGATGCTCGAGGGGTCCGAGCCCGAAGGGGGCGGTGGTGAAGAAGATCGAG
>JBIOEK010000563.1:0-2564 GCA_044445925.1 Hyphomicrobiales bacterium | reverse complement strand
GCCTCGCCGAGGCCAGCAGCGAGGATCTCGTGGCGATCGTCAACCGGCTGCCGGTCGGCGTCGTCGTGCACCGTGCCTGCGCCGCCGTCGCGGTGAACAAGACGCTGCTCGATCTCCTCGGCTATGCGAGCCGCGAGGAGTTCGAGGCGCATGGCGGCATCGAGAACCTGTTCGTCGAGCGTGGCGACCGCGATGGGCCGCACCCCGCCGTCACCATCAAGACGCGCCTCGACGAGATCATCGCGGTCGATGCCCGCTGCCAGGCGATCAAATGGCGCGGCGAGGCCGCGACCTTGCTCTCGTTGCGACGCTCCTTGTCGATCGAGGCCGAGGCGTTGGAGGCGAGCCACCATGTGGAGCTCGCGGCCAAGCAGGCCGAGATCGAGGATTTGCGGGCCATTCTCGAAGGCGCCATCGACGGGGTGGTGACCATCGACGATCTCGGACGCATCCTCTCCATGAATCCTTCGGCCGAGAGGCTGTTCGGCTACGGCGCGGGTGAGATCGCGGGCGAGGCGCTCGCCGTTTTCATCGCCCCCGAATGCCATCACGCGATCGTGGCGGCGCTGGCGCAGGCCCAGGCGCCGAGCCCGCGCCCCGCCCCTCCCGAAGCGCAGGAGATCACCGGGCGCGAGCGCGACGGCCGGCGCATCCCTCTATCGATGCGCCTATTCGTCGGCGGGGCAAATCGCCCCTCCATGAGGCTCTACGCGGTCTTCGGGGACCTGACGGCCGCGAAAAGCGCGGAGGCCGGGCTCGTCGAGGCGCGCGTGACGGCCGAGCGCACCACTGCCCAGAAATCCGAGTTTCTCGCCAAGGTCAGCCACGAGATCCGCACGCCGCTCAACTCCATCGTGGGCTTTGCCGACATCATCGCGGAGGAGCGTTTCGGGCCGCTCCAGAACGAGCGCTACAAGGAATATGTCAAGGATATCCGGGCCTCGGGCACGCATATCATCAGCCTCGTCAACGACCTGCTCGACCTGTCCAAGATCGAGGCCGGTCGCCTGGAATTGTCGTTCTCCAATGTGAACCTCAATGCCGAGGTCAGCGCCGCCGTGTCGCTGGTGCAGCTCGAGGCGGCGCGCTCGCGCGTCCTGATGCGGCAAAGCCTGGCCCAGGGGCTGCCCGCGATCATCGCCGATGCGCGTAGCATCAAGCAGATCGTGCTCAACGTCTTGTCGAACGCGGTGAAATTCACCGAGCCCGGCGGCCAGGTGATCGTGTCGACCGCGCTCTCGGACAAGGGCGAGGTGATCTTGCGCGTGCGCGACACCGGCATCGGCATGTCCGAGCGCGAGCTCGCCGAGGCGATGGAGCCGTTCAGGCAATTCGCCACCACGCTGCGCCCGGGCGGCAGCGGGCTAGGCCTGTCCCTCACCAAGGCCCTGGTGAAGGCCAACCAGGCCAACCTGGCCATCAGCAGCAGTGCCAATGAGGGCACGCTGGTCGAGGTCGTCTTTCCGCAGGCGCGGGTGATCGCGATCTAAGGCAATCGCGACGGTCCAAGCTCTAGTTCCCGTTGTGTTCTCATCGCGCCTCGATTATTATGCACCCTCGAGATGACGTGCCGCGGCCCAATGACTTGGCGGTCCAATGGCCGAGGCACGGTTTTTTGACAGGTGAATCTGTAGCTCCGGCCCTGCGAGCCTGCGCTGGTCGCGCAGCAGCGAATGCGTGCCGCCCTCATTCGCTTGTTGGCCCCGATCTGCGCCGCACGGGCCAAGGCGCTTGCGGCGAAGCGCGTCCGCGTCCGACCTATCAAATAGCCGGCTACCAGAATCGGAGCATGCAATGTTGAAAATCAACATTCCTCAACATTCTCGAGCCGGACGATCGCCGCGGAGCGTGCGGTTTCTTCATGAAAAGCCGACAGATTTCAGAATGATGGAGTTGAAGCTGGGATCGTCCCGGCGGGCCCGGCACGCCTATCCCCGGCTGAAGCCATCAGCGTCGCAATCGCTGAAAAACGTAGGTTTTTGGTGCCCAAATGTTAACAGGCGCTAGCTGTTTGGACCCGGTATTCGGGTCACACCACGCGCAAGAGCAAATATCGATTCGACCGGAGCGCGTCTCGCTCCAAGGGCATCAATTCCCGAACAGCGCGTCGAAAAAGCCCTTCTGGCGCGGTGCCGGCGGTATCCAGGACCGTTCCCCGGAGGCGTTGGGAATGGAAGCCGGCGGCCGCGGCGCGCCGTCGGGGATCGGCATCGGCCTTGCCTGTCCGGCGGCGCCGACTGCATTGAGCACCAGCGGTCCCGGCCGACCAGCCGTCGCAGGCGCGACATTGCCGGGGAGGGCCGGCGAAGCGATGGGTGCGGGCGGCGGCGGCAGGGGCTCGGAAAGGCCCGGCGCATGCTGCCATGAGGTCGACGGCAGCGCCACCGGGGTCGAGCCTGCGAGCGCTGCCCGCATGAAGCGGTTCCAGATCTCGGCCGGCAAGCCGCTCCCCGTCACCTTCTTCATCGGCGAATTATCGTCATTGCCGAGCCAGACTCCGGTTACCAGGGTCGCCGTGTAGCCGACGAACCAGGCGTCGCGGTAATCCTGCGTCGTGCCGGTCT
>JBIOEK010000562.1:0-2586 GCA_044445925.1 Hyphomicrobiales bacterium | reverse complement strand
GATCGCGGAAGGCGAAGTGATGCAGCTCGGCGCCGCCAAGAACACCGCCACCAACGAGGACGAATACATGGCGGTGATCCGCGCCAAGACCGCGGAACTGTTCGCCGCCGCCTGCGAGGTGGGTCCGGCGCTGGCCGGCAAGGACAAGGCGGAACTTGCCGCCTGCCGTTCGTTCGGCATGAACCTCGGCATCGCCTTCCAACTGATCGATGACGCGCTCGACTACGGCGGCAAATCCGCCAAGCTCGGCAAGAACGTGGGCGACGATTTCCGCGAGGGCAAGATCACCTTGCCGGTGGTCATCGCCTTCGCCAAGGCCGATGGCGAGGAACGCGCCTTCTGGCGCCGCGTGATGGAGGCAGGCGATATCCGCGACGGCGATCTCGAAGCGGCCATCGCCCATCTGCGCCGGCACGGCGCCATCGAAGCGACCATCGCGCGCGCCCGCCGCTTCGGCGAGGAGGCGCATCAGGCCTTGTCGATCTATCCCGAGGGAGAGATGCGCCGGGCGCTCATCGAGGCCGTCGACTTCGCCATCGAGCGCGATCGGTAGATCAGAACTTGTAGGCCACCTCCGCCAAGGCCCCGTAGCGCTCGCTCGAGAAGCCCGTCAGCGGCAGACGCTGGCCGAACAGATTGTCGACGCGATCGGTCTGATAGCCGTTCAAACCGTCGATATACCAATAGCAGGTTTGCAATCGGCCAGGCGCGCATCACGTCGAATCCCCGCCGCTCAGGCGTCGAGGTTGCGCGAAACATGGTTAACTGCTGGTTGAAGCGGCGAGCGAGGCGCTTTTCCTTCCGGTTTCCACTTCGGCGGATCATGCTCTAGAGAGGACGCCGCCCCGATCCTCTCCCCGAGAGCTTGCCGCAAGCCATGCCCGATCTGTTGCTCGAACTCTTCTGCGAGGAAATTCCGGCCCGCATGCAACGGCGCGCGGCGCAAGATCTGCAACGCCTCCTCACCAACGCCCTCATCGAGCGCGGCTTTACCTATGAGGGCGCAGTCGCCTTCGTCACGCCAAGGCGCCTCGCGCTGCATGTCCAGGGCCTGCCGATCAAGAGTCCCGGCACAGCCGAGGAGCGGCGCGGGCCGCGCCTCGGCGCGCCGGAAGCGGCGCTCAAGGGGTTTCTAAAGAGCGCCGGGCTCGACCACATCTCGCAGGCCCTCATCGTCAAGGACGCCAAGAAGGGCGAGTTCTACGCGGCCCGCGTCGAGAAGCCCGGAGAGGCCGCGCTCGCCGCCATCGCCGAGATCGTGCCGGCCATTGTCGCGGCCTTTCCCTGGCCGAAATCGATGCGCTTCGGGCAGCGATCGGTGGCGCCCGATTCGCTGCGCTGGGTGCGCCCCCTACGCTCGATCCTGTGCCTGTTCGGACCGGAGACCGAGGACCCGGAGATCGTGAATTTTGAGATCGGCGGCATCGCCTCGAGCGACGTGACCTTCGGCCATCGCGTGATGGGACCGAAAGGCCCGATCAAGGTCAGAAGGCTCGAGGATTACGTTTCGAGCCTCGAAAAGGCGAAGGTGGTGCTCGATGCCGCGAGGCGCCGCGACATCATCCTGCATGACGCGAAGGACCTCGCCTTCGCCTCGGGCCTCGAGCTCGTCGAGGACGAGGCCTTGCTCGAGGAGGTCGCGGGCCTCGTCGAATGGCCGGTGGTGCTGATGGGCGCCTTCGACGAGGATTATCTCGCGCTGCCGCCCGAGGCGATCCGCGCCACCATCCGCGCCAACCAGAAATGCTTCGTGCTGCGCGAGGCCTCGGGCAGGCTCGCCAACCGCTTCATCCTCACCGCCAACCTCGAAGCCCAGGATGGCGGGGCGGCAATCATCGCCGGCAACCAGCGCGTGGTGCGCGCGCGCCTCTCGGACGCGAAATATTTCTTCGAGACGGACCAGAAGCCGCTGCCCGACTATGCCGACAAGGCCAAAAAGCCGCTCGACCAGCGCCTCGAGAAGATGAAGGCGCAAAGCATCGTCTTCCATGAGAAGCTCGGCACGCAGTACGAGCGCATCTTGCGCATCGCGGCGCTGGCCAAGGAGCTAGCCAAGGTCACGGGCGCGGACCCTGCGCTCGCCGGGCGCGCCGCGCTGCTCGCCAAGGCCGATCTCGTCACCGAGATGGTCGGCGAGTTCCCCGAGCTGCAAGGGCTGATGGGGCGCTATTACGCGGCGCTCCAGGGCGAGCATCCCTCGGTCGCGGCCGCAATCGAGGAGCATTACAAGCCGCTCGGCCCCTCGGACCGCGTGCCGAGCGACCCCGTGAGCGTGGCCGTCGCTCTCGCCGACAAGCTCGACATGCTGGTCGGCTTCTGGGCGATCGACGAGAAGCCGACCGGATCGAAAGACCCATTTGCGCTAAGGCGCGCGGCGCTCGGCGTGATCAGGCTGGTCGTGGACAGGAATATTCGTATCGCCCTAGGGCCACATTTGATCGCGGAGGTAGTGCGCTGTCTTTCTCAAAAAGCAATTGACGATCAGTCGTATGTGAACTTCTTGACAGAACGATACCTATCGAGCGCCCAGCGCTCGAACGAGAACATTGAGGCCCTATGGGAAGACCACTGGCGACATGAATGTGT
>JBIOEK010000561.1:0-2592 GCA_044445925.1 Hyphomicrobiales bacterium | reverse complement strand
GCCTTAGGCGATTCGAAGGCGCTGAAACGCGGCCAGCTGGTCGTCGCCATCGGCAACCCGCTCGGCTTCGAATCGAGCGTGACGGCGGGCGTCGTCTCGGCCTTCGGGCGCTCGATGCGCTCGGCGACCGGACGCCTGATCGACGACATCATCCAGACCGATGCCGCCCTCAATCCGGGCAATTCCGGCGGGCCCTTGGTGTCGAGCGCCGGCAAGGTCATCGGCATCAACACGGCCGTGATCATGGGCGCGCAAGGCATCTGCTTCGCCGTCGCCTCGAACACGGCGAGCTATGTGCTGGGCGAGCTCGTGCGCCATGGCCGGGTGAGGCGCGCCTTTCTCGGCCTCTCGGTCGCCCAGGTCGCGCTGCCGCGGCGCACCCAGATGGCGCATCGCCTCGAGCAGGCGAGCTGCGTCATGGTCACCGAGATCGCAGCTTCGGGCGCTGCCCGCGAAGCTGGCCTCGAGAAGGGCGACCGCATCCTGACGCTCGACGGCGCGAAGGTGACCGGGGCCGATGATCTGCTGCGCCTCCTCAACGCCGACCGCATCGGCCGCACCGTGCTCGTCGAGCTCCTGCGCGGCACCGAGAAGAAGCGCATCTGGGCGATGCCGTCCGAGCGGCCGCCGCGCGCGGGGTAGGCCTGCTGTCGTGGCGGCCCGTGTGGCGCGTCCCTCGAAAGCTGCGCTTGCCGTCAATGCGAGCGAAACAATCCAGGGCCGTTCTCGTCTTGGCGCCGCCGGTCTGGATCGCTTCGCTGCGCTCGCGATGACGAGAAGGGTTGCGCGTCCCCGCACCACAAAATCCGCTATCCGGACGTGATGCACGCCTCACTTGCCCCCTGTCGAACGGCGCGTATAGGATGCCTTCGCCTGTCGGGCAGAGGGACCAATCTTGAAAATCGAAAGCGTCGTCTGCGCAGTCGGCCGCTCGGGCTATATGCATCGCGACCTCGCGGCCATCAAGGCCGGCGCCAGGCGCGACGGCTTCCTCTTCCACGGCAAGCCGCTGACGCCCGGATTTCGCAGGATCGCCGAGCCGGCGACCATCATCTCGGTCATGCTGGTGCTCGCCGACGGGCAGGTCGCCTTCGGCGATTGCGCCGACGTGATCCTCGCGGGCGCTGCCGGCCGCGATCCGGCTTTCCATGCCGAGGACCATATCGACTACATGCAGGGCGAGATCGCGCAGCTTCTGGTCTCGCGCGACATCGGCGAGTTCCGCGCCCATGCGCAGGAGCTCGATCGCCATAAGCGCGAAGGCAAGCGCCTGCACACCGCGATCCGCTACGGCCTCACCCAGGCGCTCCTCAATGCCGCGGCGCTCGCCGGCAAGGTGACGATGGCCGAGATCATCGCCAGGGAATATGGCTGCGAGATCGCGACCGCTCCGATCCCCATCCTCGCCTCTTGCCACAAGGACGATCCGCTCCAGCTCGACCGGGTGATCCTCAAGCGCGTCGAGCTCCTGCCGCATGCCTCCTTCACGCTGGTCGAGGAGCATGTCGGGCTGAAGGGCGAGAAGCTCCTGGCCTTCGCGCGCGAGGTCGCCAAGCGCATCGGCGAGATCGGCGACGCCGATTATCGTCCGCGCATCCATCTCGACGTCTACGGCACGCTCGGCGAGCTGTTCGAGATGCAGCTCGAGCCGCTCGCCGATTATCTCGGCAAGCTGCGCGAGGCGGCGGCGCCCTACGAGCTTCTGGTCGAATCCCCGGTCATCGCCAAGACGCAAGGCGAGCAGATCTCGTGCTTTCGCAAGCTTCGCGATCTCGTGAAGCGCAAGGGCATCGCGGTCGGCCTGATCGCCGATGAATGGTGCAACACGCTCGAGGACATCAAGCTGTTCGCCGACGAGAAAGTGTCCGACTACGTCCAGATCAAGACGCCCGATCTCGGCGGCATCAACAATACCATCGAGGCGGTGCTCTATTGCAAACGGCATGGCATGGGGGCGGGCCTCGGCGGCACGGCGAACGAGACCGATCAATCCGCCCGCATCACCACGCATATCGGGCTTGCCTGCAGGCCCGATTTCCAGCTCTCGAAGCCGGGGCTCGGCGCCGACGAGGCGATCATGATCCAGACGAACGAGATGGCGCGCACCTTGGCGATCCTGAGGACGCGGAGATAGACGCGCTGCGGTGTGAGCTGAATCGGAGCTCGAGCGAGGTCTTGGCAAAAATGGGTACTTTGTCATTCCCGGCGAGGATCGCCCTCGGATCGGTCCTGCGAAGCTCTTGCTGGAGGAGCGGATTTGCCGCTGCCCTCGCCATCTCGGCTGCTCTCGCCCTCTCGCTTCCCGCCGCCGCCGAGACGCCGCGCCCCGGCGGAACCGCGATCGCGGTGCTCGGCGCCGATCCCGCGGTGCTCAATCCCGATGTCAGCGTCGGCGTGCCCGACATCTTCACCGGCTGTGCGCTGAATGACGCGCTGGTGCGCTTCGGTGAAGGTTTCAAGATCGTGCCCGGCCTCGCCAAGTCCTGGGAGATCGCGCCCGACGGCCTCACCTACACGTTCCACATGGAGGCGGCCAATTTCAGCGACGGCAAGCCGGTCACCTCCGAGGACGTCAAGTTCACGCTCCTCGAG
>JBIOEK010000560.1:0-2610 GCA_044445925.1 Hyphomicrobiales bacterium | reverse complement strand
GTCAATTGGAGCCGCGAGAAAATCTTGCCGGTGACGTTTGGCGGCCTCCCGGTGAGCGACGTGCCGTTCAAATACAAGGACGGCTATACGGCTTCGCTCGGCGTCGAATATGCCTGGAGCGAAGCGCTGGTCTTGCGCAGCGGCCTTGCCTATGAATGGTCGCCGATCGATCTCTCCAATCGTGAAGTGCTGCTGCCGGATAGCAATCGCGTCTGGGCCTCGGTCGGCGCCACCTATCACTTCTCGAACAAGCTTTCTTTCGATGCAGGCTACAGCCACGGCTTCCTGACCAAGGCCAGGATCCGGGTCGTGCCCGGTCATCCGCAATTTCCGACCGTCGGGCTGCCCTTCTTCGCCGATGTGAGGCATGCGCGCTTCGACATCTTCTCGGCGGCCTTGACCTATCGCTGGGACGACCCGACCCAGACGATCCCGGTCACGCAACCGATCATCCGCAAATACTGATCTTCGCGTCTCTAGGTCTTCACCCTCACATAGGTTCCGGGCGCCGGACAAAGCGGTGCGAGCTTGCCGTCTCCGGGATGGCGGGCGGCAATGCGCGAAGGCGCTTGCGCCTCGATCCAGGCGAACCAATCTGGCCACCAGGAGCCCTTATGCTCGGTCGCGCTTTGGACCCAGCCCTGGAAGGATCCGGCGACCGGGCCGCCTGTCCAATATTGGTATTTCTGCTTTTCCGGCGGATTGACGACGCCGGCGATATGGCCGGAGCCGGCCATGACATAGCGGACCTCGCCGCCGAAGCACGACGAGCCTTCGAAGGCCGAGATCGCCGGCGCTATATGATCCTCCTTGGCGGCGAGGTTGTAGACCGGGATCGTCACCTTGCGCAAATCGATGGCGACACCGTCGATGACCATGCGTCCTTGCGAGAGATTATTCTCAAGATAGCAATTGCGCATGTAGAAGGAGTGGTTCGCCGCGGGCATGCGCGTCGAGTCCGAATTCCAGAACAAGAGGTCGAAAGGCAAGGGGGCGCGGCCCTTGAGATAGACATCGACCACGTAGCGCCAGATCAGATCGTTCGGGCGCAGCATGTTGAAGGCTGTCGCCATGAGCTTGCCGTCGAGGTAGCCGCGGCCGCGCATCTCCTCCTCGATGGCACGGATCTGCTCCTCGTCGACGAAGACCTGCAGATCGCCGGAATGCTTGAAATCGACCTGCGTGGTGAACAGCGTGGCGCTCTCGATCCGCCGGTCCCCCTTGGCCGCCATATAGCCGAGCGCCGCCGATAGCAGCGTGCCCCCCACGCAATAGCCGATGGCGGCAACCTTATCCTCGCCGGTCGCCGCCTTGACCGCGTCGAGTGCGGCGAAGATGCCTTCCTTCATATAGGCGTCGAAGCTCTTTTGCGCGTGGCGGGCATCCGGATTGACCCAAGAGACGACGAACACCGTCAACCCTTGCGCGACCGCCCAGCGGATGAAGGACTTCTCCGGGTTCAGATCGAGGATGTAGAATTTGTTGATCCAGGGAGGCACGATCAATAGCGGGCGCCGCAGCACCGTCTCGGTGGACGGAGCATATTGAATGAGCTCGATGAGATCGTTGCGGAACACCACTTGGCCGGGCGTGGTGGCCAGATTGACGCCGACCTCGAACGTCCCTCTATCGGTCTGGCGCAGCCTCAGCTCCCCGCCTCCCGCCTCGACATCCTCGGCGAGCATTTGTGCGCCGCGCACCAGATTGGCGCCGTTCTGCTCGATCGTCTGGCGGATGATCTCGGGATTGAGCGCCAGGAAATTCGACGGGGAGAGCGCACCGGCGAGCTGGCGGACATAGAATTCCGCCTTGTGGCGCGTATGAGGATCGATCCCTTGGGCTTCCTTCACCATGTCCTCGGCCCATCTCGTGGCGTGGACATAGGATTGGCGCAGGAAGTCGAAGAAGGGATTCTCCGTCCAGGCCGGGTCCTTGAAGCGCGCATCGCGTTGATCTTGCTGCTGCGTGGGGGCTGGCTCCTCGCCCTTGAAGCGGCGCAGCGCATCGGCCCACAGGCCGATGAAGCCGCCGGTCAGCCGCGCTTGCGCCTCGACGGCGCGTTGCGGCTCCGCGAGCCAGCTTTCGGCGACCTGCCCGAGCGTTCGCGTCATCTCGGTGATCTCGGCGTTCGCGAGCGCGGAGGGCGGGGTGCCGAGATGGGGCTTCAGATAGGCGTTCGTCGCCCGCGTCGTCTCGTCCGCCAGGCGTCCGAGATTGGCGGCAAGCTCGTCGAAATCAGGATGGGTCGGCGGCCTATCCGTCTTGCCCTGCGCCATATCGGCTTCAGCGGCGGGACCGTTCGCGAGTTTCGCGGGGGCTGCCTCGCGCACCTTCTCGAACTTGCCCGCATCGGCCTGCGACTTCTGCGCATGGCCCTTCTTCCGGAACGTAGCAATTGCCGGCGCGTCGGACGGCCGGGGCGAGGCGGTCCTACCCTTCTTGCTCATGCCGGCCGCGAAGGCCGAGCGGATCTGCTCGTCTCGTTCGGAGATGCCGTTTCCGCGCTCGCCAGCTTTCTTGCCCATGATGCGCCCCGCATCCTCCGTGGCTCGCCGCGCGGCGCGGCCCTGTTTGGGTCACATTAACCCCTCATGCACGATAACGAAACCG
>JBIOEK010000559.1:0-2614 GCA_044445925.1 Hyphomicrobiales bacterium | reverse complement strand
TCGAAGGCGTCGAGCGCCTTCTCGAAGGCGGCCATCGACAGCATCGGCGGCGTCGAGCACAGCATATGCCGGATGCCTTCGGCGCGGCGATAGCCGTCGTCGAAGCGGAACGGCTCGGCATGGCCGAACCAGCCGGTGAGCGGCTGGTCGAGCGAGCCCAGATGCCGCTCGGCGACGAAGATATGGGAGGGCGCTCCAGGCCCGCCATTCAGGAATTTGTAGCCGCAGCCGACCGCGAAATCGGCGCTCGTCCGGTCGAGCTGCAGCTCGACGGCGCCCGACGAATGGGCGAGGTCCCAGACGATCAGCGCGCCCTTGGCATGGGCGGCGGCGGTAGCCTTCGCCATGTCCTGCACCTCGGCCGTGCGGTAATTGACATGGGAGAGGGTGGCCACGCAGGTCCTGTCGTCGATGGCCGCGGCGATCTCGCCGGCCGGCACGAAACGCGCTTCGAGCCCGAGCAAGCGCGCCACGCTGTCGACGATGTGGTTGTCCGAGGGGAAGTTGCCGTGCTCGGCGAGGATCACCTTCCGCTCCGGCCGCAGCCGCGCCGCCGCGACCAGGAGCTTGAACAGGTTGATCGAGATCGTCTCGGTCACCGTGACCTCATGGGGCTTGGCTCCGAGGAGCGGGGCCAGCTTGGCGCCGATGCGGGCCGGCGACACATACCACCCGGCCTCGTTCCAGGAGCGGATGAGGCCCTCGCCCCATTCGCCGGTGACGACATGAGCCACATGCTGGGCGACGCCGCGCGGCAGGGCGCCGAGCGAATTGCCGTCGAGATAGTTCACGCCTTCGGCGAGCTCGAAGCGCGCCCGGCAGCCCCTGAGCGGATCGGCGGCATCGAGACGCAGGCAATAGTCGCGCGTGATCGGCATGTTTCGGCCCCATCCTCATGGGCGGCTGGAGTTTTCCGCCTCCGCCGGGCGCAATTATTTTAGGCTTAAAGGAATAGGACGCAAGAGGTCGCGCGGCGCAGTGGCGAAATCCGTCATCGCGAGCGGAGGACAATCCCGCACGGCTTGCCGCCGGGCCTGTCCTGTCCGACAACAGCGACGCCCCCAGAGGAGACCATGATGGCTGAAACTCAGACATTGCCGATGATCGAGCGCCGCCGCATCGAGGCGGAGATGCTGAAAGAGGTTTACGATACGCTCAAGGAGACGCATGGCGTCGAGACCGCGAAGGCGACGATCGCGGAGGCGGTGCGGCGCTCATCGGTGACGCAGGCCAGGGGCTTTGCCGCCAAGGCGCGGGAGAAGGGCGGCACCTCGATGGCAAGCTTCCTCGAGCTTCGTCCGCTGTGGTCCATGAACGGGGCGCTCGAGATCGACATCGTCGAGGAGACGCCTTCGAAGCTCTCCTACAATGTCACGCGTTGCCGCTATGCCGAGATGTACAAAGCGATGGGCCTTGGCGAGATCGGGCATCTGCTCTCCTGCCAGCGCGACGGCACCTTCTGCGAAGGCTATGACGAGCGCCTCGAGCTCACCCGCACGCAGACCATCATGCAGGGCGCGAGCCATTGCGATTTTCGCTATCGCTGGCGGGACGAAGGTGGGGATGAGAAGAAGGCTTGACCGCTAGCCCGATCTTGCCAGCCGGCCCCGAGCCAAGCCATCGCGCGATCGAGCGCGAAGCCCATGATGGCGCTGACGATCACCGCGGCCGTGATGTCACCTATGCCGATCGCATCTTGCAGCGCATAGGCGCCGATGCCGCTCGTCCCACCGATCATCTCGGAGGCGACGGTCAGCAACAGCGCGAGCGCCGCGCATTGGCGCATCATCGGCTTGAGGCTCGCGCGAAAGCTCGCCGCCCTCGCGTAGGTTTCACCCCACGGCCCATCGACGCCGCGAACGCTCATCGCCGCGCTCGCGACGCAGGTGCCGAACGCCACGACGAAGAAGGGCAAGATCGCGTTCCCGAACCACGTCGAAAATAGGGCAAGCGGCATGATCAAGGGCAGCGGCGCCAAGACGCGCAGGATCGGTACAAAGACAATGCGGGCGTGCTTGAACCACCTCGCGGCGGCCGCGACAGCGGCCGTCACCAGCAGGCCCGCGGTCGCGCCGATGGCGAGGTCGACGAGCGTCCGCATGGCACTCGTCCATAGCGTCGCCTGTGCCAGCCTGCTCAAGACTTCGCCCGGAGCTGGCACGAGTTGCGAGGGCGATCCCAGCACGGCCGCGAGGATCCACAGAAACGCAATTGCCGCGATGCCGATCAGAGCGGAGAAGCGGCCCGCGTGGATGGTTCCCGCTTCCGAGATGTCCGGCGCGTCTGTCGCTGGCCCGGTCAGCCTCCTTGTCAGGGCGTCGTGCTGTGTCCTTGCTTGCGTGACGGCCTGCTCGAGCTCCTCGATCTTGGACGCCTGGCTCGCCTTCTCGGTTTGCGCCGCCGCATCAGCCTTGGTGAGGGCCTCGCGCAGCCGGCCCCCGAGCCAACCCATCGCGCGATCGAGCGCGAAGCCCATGATGGCGCTGACGATCACCGCAGCAGTAATGTCACCTATGCCGATCGCATCTTGCAGCGCATAGGCGCCGATGCCGCTCGTCCCACCGATCATCTCGGAGGCGACGGTCAGCAACAGCGCGAGCGCCGCGCATTGGCG
>JBIOEK010000558.1:0-2621 GCA_044445925.1 Hyphomicrobiales bacterium | reverse complement strand
TCTATACCGAGACGGCGCTCGCCGGAGTGCCGCCGGCCCTGCGCCAGCGTTGGTTCAAGCGGGCGCCTGGGCAGAACGGCAAGGCCTGGAGCGTCGCCGAGGAGCTGCAGCAGCTCGTTGCCTTCCGCGAGCTCAACTTGATCGGGCACTGGCCGATGAAGGGGAAGTTCCAGGCCATCTTCTGCCGCAACGTCGTCATCTATTTCGAGGAACAGACGCAATCACTGGTCTGGAGTCGCTTTACGCCGCTTCTGGCGCCGGGCGGCGTTCTCTACATCGGTCATTCGGAGCGGCTTAGCGGGCCGGCGGCATCGGCCTTCAACAGCGAGGGCGTGACCACCTATCGTCTGCGCCAAGGGGTGTGCCGATGAAGCCGATTCGGGTCCTCGTTGTCGACGATTCGCTCACCATGCGCAGCTTGATCTGCGCCGCGCTCGGGAACGACCCGTCCATCGAAGTCGTCGGCCAGGCCGCCGACGCGATCGAGGCACGCTCGGCCATCAAGGCCCTGAACCCGGACGTCATCACCCTCGACGTCGAAATGCCCAAGATGGACGGTCTCGCCCTGCTCGAGAAGCTGATGCGCCTGCGGCCGACACCGGTGATCATGGTGTCGAATTTGACGAGCCGCGGAGCGGATTCGACGCTCAGGGCCTTCGAGCTCGGCGCCGTCGATTGCGTCGCCAAGCCTTCGCCCGGCAATGCGCACGGCTTCGATGAGCTTGCCGCGAAGGTCAAGGCCGCCGCATCGGCCCGCCTGCGAGGCCTTTCGCAGCGCGCTTCGCCTTCGCCGCCGGAAAACGTGGCCCATCGTTCGACGCATTCCTACGAGCCTGACGGGCGCGTCGTCGTGATCGGCTCCTCGACCGGTGGTGTGGAGGCATTGCTGAACGTTCTCTCCCATTTCCCCGCCAATTGTCCGCCGACGGTCATCACGCAGCATATGCCGGCTCTGTTCACGAAGAGCTTCGCCGAGCGCCTGGACCGCCATTGCGCCCCCAAGGTCGCCGAGGCGAGCGAGGGAGCGAGGCTGCAATCGGGCCAAATCTATCTCGCGCCCGGTTCGGTCGCGCATCTCGAGATCGTCGGGCGCCAAGACAATCTGCGCTGCCACCTCAGCGAGGGCGATCTCGTCAGCGGCCACCGCCCTTCGGTGGATATGCTGTTCTCGTCCGCCGCGAAGGCAGCCGGATCCAAGGCCGTGGGCGTGATCCTCACCGGAATGGGGCAAGACGGAGCGAGGGGATTGCTCGCGATGCGCAATGCCGGCGCGAGTACCTTTGGGCAAGATGAGGCCACCAGCGTCGTCTACGGCATGCCGAGGGTGGCCTTCGAGCTCGGTGCCGTCGAGAAGCAGGTTTCTTTGCGTCGAATGGGGGAACACATCCTAGCTTGTACCCAGTCGAAGAGGGAAGCCTAGCAATGTCCATCGCCCCACAGCTCAAAGTGCTCTGTGTCGACGATATGACCACGAGCCGGATGTTGGTCATCGAGGCTCTTCAGGTGATAGGCTTCAAGCAGATCAGCTACGCCCGCAATGGCCAAGAGGCGCTCAAGCTCCTCATGACCAGCCCGGTGCATCTGGTCATCTCCGATTTCGAGATGCCGGGCCTCGACGGGGTCGGCCTCCTGCAGGGCATAAGGGCCTACGCCCCGACGCGCCACATTCCGTTCATCATGCTCACCGGCCGCGGCGACAAGGCGCTCATCGAGCGCGCCCGCCAATTCGGCCTCAACAATTTCGTCACAAAACCCTTTACCGTCGCGAGCCTCAAGGGCGCGCTGCAAGCAGTCATCAGAGACATCTGATGAGTGGGTTCGAGGACGAAAAGCGGATCCGCGTGATCCAGGGCGAGTATCGCGTCTCGGACGATCCCGATGTCGTATTGACGACGATCCTTGGCTCCTGCGTCGCGGCCTGCTTGCGCGACCCGCAGGCGTCTGTCGGGGGCATGAACCACTTCCTCTTGCCCGGCGATACCGGCCGCGCGCCGTCCCAAGAAGCTGAGCGTTACGGCGTCCATCTCATGGAGCTCTTGGTCAATGGGCTTCTGCAACGCGGGGCCAAACGGCAGAGGCTGGAGGCGAAGCTGTTCGGAGGTGCAAGGATGGTGAAGGGGTTATCCGATATCGGCGAGATGAATGCGCAATTCGCGAGGCGATTCCTGGAAACGGAGGGCATCAGGATCACCAGCCATAGCCTTGGTGACGAGCGCGGCAGGCGTGTCGAGTACAGGCCGGTATCCGGCCATGCCAGACAGATCTTCGTAGAGAAAGTGCCTGACCTTGCGATAGCTGCGGCGCCTCCCGTCAGGACCGCCTCGGTCGGCACCGTCGAACTCTTCTAGTGGTGGCAAGATGACGAAGATGAATCTGGCCGGGCACGCTGCGCCGGCCGATCGCGCCGAGCCCGTTGCCGACCTCATGTGCCGCGTGGCGGATGAGTTGCAAGACATAGCGCGATCGATCGATCAGGTTTCAGTTCCTGTCGACGATGCGCTGACTCGGGGCACCGGCTCGCGCCACCCCCCGCTCATACTTGCGATGCAGGAGCTCGATCATACGCGCCAGAAGCTCGCCTGCTTGGCGAGCTTCCTCACCAGGCTCGCCCATTCCATGCC
>JBIOEK010000557.1:0-2622 GCA_044445925.1 Hyphomicrobiales bacterium | reverse complement strand
TTCTACCGCTATCTGCGCGTGGCCAAGGCGCTGGAGCGCCGCCGCCTGCGGGAAAAGGGCATCGAGCCGCGATGAGCCCGGCCGTCTCCGACCCAGCGAAAGCAGCCCTCGTCACGGGCGGGGCGCGCCGCATCGGCCGCGCCATCGTCGAGGCCCTGGCACAAGCCGGACATGCGGTCGCCATTCATTGCCATGGGTCGCGCCATGAGGCCGAGGAACTGGCCGCGAGCCTTGTCGCCAAGGGCTCGAGGGCCCATGTGCTCGTGGGCGACCTTGCCGATGCGCTCGAGGCTGCCCGTCTCGTCCCCGCAGCCGAAGCGGCGATCGGTCGGCTGACGCTCCTCGTCAACAACGCCGCGCTCTTCGAGGAGGACAGCGTCGCCGAGCTCGAGGGCGCTGGGTTTGACCGCCATATCGCCGTGAATTTGCGCGCACCGCTGCTTCTGGCGCGCGACTTCGCGCGTCGGGCGCAGGCTTCATCGCGCCCCTCGATCGTCAACATCCTCGATCAGCGGGTGCTCAGGCCAGATCCACGCTGCTTCTCCTATACGCTGACGAAATCGGCGCTCTGGTCGGCGACCCGCACCATGGCGCAGGCTTTCGCCCCCGCGGTCAGGGTCAATGCGGTTGCGCCCGGCCCGACATTCCCCAATCCCCGTGACCGGGAGGAGGGCCTCGTTCGCGAAGCCGAGGCGACGCTGCTCGGCCGACGCGTGCGACCGCAGGCGATCGCCGCGGCCGTGCTCTATCTCGTCTCCGCCGAGCATGTGACCGGTCAGATGCTCGCCGTCGATTCCGGTCAGCATCTCGGCTGGCTGACGCCTGATGTGCTGGCCACGATGCGACAAGAGAGATGAGGGCAGCTACCTTCCAAGAATACCTTCCAAGAACGCCGACATGGTGGAGCGCCGACGAGGCAATGTGCCGAATTGCGCTGGACATAGGAGCCTGGACGATCATGACGATCCACAATATCGAGGCGGGCGGCGCCTCCATCCCGAGCCTCGGCTTCGGCACTTGGGCGGCGCGCGGCGCCGAATGCGCGCAGGCGGTCGCCTTCGCTCTCGAGAGCGGTTATCGGCATATCGACACGGCCGCGGTCTACGCCAATGAGGAAGCGGTCGGGGAGGGGATGCGGGCGTCTCGTATCGATCGCGCCGAGATCTTCCTCACCACCAAGGTCGGGCACGGCGATATCGACGACGGCATGCTGCAACGCTCGGCCGAGGCCAGCTTGAAGCGTCTTGGCGTCGATGCCGTCGATCTCCTGCTCATCCATTGGCCCAATCCTGCGATCCCGCTCAAGCGCTCGATCGGGGCGCTGTGCAAGGCGAAGCGTCAGGGCCTCACCAAGCATATCGGCGTCTCGAACTTCACCCTGGCGTTGCTCGCCGAGGCCGTGGCGCTCGCCGACGAGCCCATCGTCGCCAACCAGTGCGAATATCATCCAAGGCTCGACCAGTCGCGGCTGATCGCGGCCTGTCGAAAGAGCGATATGGCCTTCACCTCCTATTGTCCGCTCGGGCGCGGCGGCGAGATCCTCGCCGAGCCCAAGATCGCAACGATTGCCAAGCGGCACGGCAAGACGCCGGCCCAGGTGCTGTTGCGCTGGCACGTGCAACAGAAGGGCGTCGTCGCCATCCCGAAATCCGCGAACCGGCAACGCATCGCGGAAAACATGGCGATCTTCGATTTTTCTCTCGCCGAGGACGAGATGCAGTCGCTGTTCTCGCTCGCGGTTGCAAATGGGCGCCTCGTCTCGCCCGGTTGGGCACCCGTTTGGGACAAGTGAGGCCGGTTCAGCCCCGTAGATGACAGGCGACCCGATGCCCGTTCGCGGTTTGCTTCAGCTCGGGCTTCTCGGTGCTGCAAAGCGGCAATTGCCGGATCGGACAGCGTGTATGGAAATGGCAGCCCGAAGGCGGGTTGATCGGGTTCGGCACTTCGCCCTGCAGCATGATGCGCTGCCGCTTCGCCTTCGGATCGGGTATCGGCACGGCGGAGAGCAGGGCTTCGGTGTAGGGGTGCAGCGGGTTTGTGTAGAGGTCGCGCGCCGAAGCGATCTCGACGATGCGCCCGAGATACATCACGGCGACGCGGGTGCTGATGTGCTCGACGACGGAAAGATCATGAGCGATGAAGACATAGGTGAGGCCGAACTGCTTCTGCAGGTCCTCCAGGAGATTGATCACTTGCGCCTGGATCGACACGTCGAGCGCTGACACCGGCTCGTCGCAGATGATCAGCTTCGGCTCCGCCGCGAGGGCCCGGGCGATGCCGATCCTCTGCCGCTGGCCGCCGGAGAACTCATGCGGGTAATTGCGCATGTGGTCGGCCTTCAGCCCCACCGTCTCGAGCAGCGACACGACCCTGTCGCGATAGGCGCGCTTCGACTTGGCGAGGCCATGGATGGTCAAGGCCTCGCCGATGATGGCGCCGACCGTCATGCGCGGGTTGAGCGAGGCGTAGGGGTCCTGGAAGATGATCTGCATGTCGCGGCGGAGCGAACGCAAGGCATTGCGGTCGAGCGCCGTGACGTCCCTGCCTTCGAACCAGATCTCGCCGGAGGTCGGCTCGATCAATCTCAGCACGCAGCGCCCGGTCGTCGACTTGCCGCAGCCG
>JBIOEK010000556.1:0-2630 GCA_044445925.1 Hyphomicrobiales bacterium | reverse complement strand
TTCGCTCGCCCGTGGCGCGGCGATGCGGATATTGTCCTCGACACTTCGCCAGGGCAGAAGGCGCGGCTCCTGGAAGACGAAGCCGATGCGCCGCGCGGGCGAGGCGACATGTCCCTCGAAAGCCGAATCGAGGCCGGCGATGATCTTGAGAAGCGTCGTCTTGCCGGAGCCGGAAGGCCCGACCAGAGCCGTGGCCTCGCCGGCTGCCAGCTCGAATGCGATGTCGACGAGAACGTCCTGGTGCTCGCCAGCCGCGTTGCGGAACGACTTGCGCCGGATCGCGACCTCAATCCGGCTTGGACCTCCAGCTCGATGCGCGTCGTTCAAGAGGCTGCACCACCCATGTTTCGATCACCATCATCACCGCCACGAAGCACAGAGCGTAGGCGAGAATGCTGGCAACGTCGAATAGTTGGAAAGCCGTGCCGATGGCAAAGCCGACGCCGTTCGGCCGGCCGATCAGCTCGACGACGAGGACGATCTTCCAGGTCAGCGACAATCCGGTCCGCGCCGCGGCGGCGAGGTAAGGCGCGAGCTGCGGGACGACGACGTGACGCATTCTGGTCCACCGATCGAAGGCAAATGCCCGCCCCATCTCGTCGAGGTCCGGATCGAGCGCCCGCGCTCCCTCGCGCACCATGGCGATGGTATTCGGCAATTTGTTGATCGCGACCGCCCCGATGGCCGCAGCTTCCGTCAAGCCGAGCCAGATATAAGCGAGCATGATGATCACCAGTGCCGGGAGATTGAGCAGCAGGATCAACCATGGGTCGGCGAAGCGATCGAAACCCGACGATCTTCCCATCGCATAGCCGATCGCCGCACCCGCCCAGATCGCAAGCGTGAAGGCCGCCGCGACCCGAGCGAGCGTCACCGAGAGATTGAGGGCCAGCGCGCCCGAGCGCGCTTCCCCGACGAGCGCCAGCAAGACCGTCTCAGGCGAGGGTAGAAGTCTTTCGCCCGCGATCGCCGAGCCTAGATGCCACGCAAGCAGAAGGGCTGCGAGCGATGCTGCGCGATAGATCATGGCTATCCGCCCGGGCTTGCCGTGTAGAAGGTCCCCGGCGAGAGCTCGCTCGCCTGGCCGACGAGCTCCGGCCCGCCGAGCTTTGCGAGGAGCGCATAGAGCCTGCGCGCATCGGCCTCCTCCGCTTGGACCGTACGGCGGGGTATGCCTTGGGCGTAGCGCTGCCGATAGACGGCGAGTGTCTTGTCGCTGCGCAATTTCAGCCTCGACCTCAGCCGCTCCCATTCCTCGGGCGACTGCGCCAGAAGATCCTTGGCTTTGCGCGTCGTATCGAGGAACCGCGCCAGCTCCGGGCCGTTCCGGCTCGCCCAGTCTTCGCCGAACACGTAGCCGAGATTGGCGAGCGGGCCCGATGCACCAAGGCGCATCGCCAATTCCTCGACCCCGATCAGGCGGCGGAAGCCTTCGGCCTCGAGCTCGGCGCAGAAGTTCCAGAAGTTCAAGCTGGCGGCGAATTCCCCCTGCCGCGCTTTCTCGGCGAGGAGCGAGGGGGCCCCGTAGACGATCGAGGCCCGGGCCTTGAGGTCGATGCCCTCTTGCAGGGCAGCGCCCTGAACGATGAGCCAGCTCTTGTCGAGCGGCCCGCCGGCCACCGCGAGCGTCTTGCCTTCGAGATCGCTCAAGCTCGCGATCAAGGACGCAGCAGGCGTCATGATCGCGCCGATGGCCGATGAATAGGGATAGAAGGTCAGGCGTTCGCCGAGCGACCGCACGCGCGAGACATAAAGCCAGTCGGTTATCATGATGTCGGCTTGTCCGGCCCGAAGCGCGAGCTGGCCCGCCTGCGGGCTCGCGAATTCGGCCGTCTCGATGTTGAGGTCGGCCGCCTTGTCGAGGCCGCGGTCGCGGATGACCTCGAGCTCCCAGGCGAAAGTGCCGGTCTTCTGGGCCGCGACGCGAATGGGGGCAGAGGCGGCCCACGCCTTCGACGTGGCAGCGAGCGCGATGCCGGCGAGGACGACACGACGCGAAGGGAGAGAGCGAAGTTTGCGCATGACACCTCGACTTTGAATGACGAACCTGGAGCAAATTCTTGGCGAAGCGGTCAGCGGTGCTGCCCATGCGGAGATGGTTTCAGGCTGCTCCGCGACGTCCGATGAGTCCCTTTGACGGATCATAGGCGATGAGCGCACCGGCGAGAAACACCGCCGTGCAGGCCAGGACCACAAGCAGCGACCTCCAATCGACTTGGCAGTAAAGGGCGAACCGGATCAGCTCGACCGCGTAGGTGAACGGATTGAGCTGGCAGATGACGTAGAGAACGGGG
Organism: Hyphomicrobiales bacterium; assembly: GCA_044445925.1. Classification (GTDB taxonomy): domain Bacteria; phylum Pseudomonadota; class Alphaproteobacteria; order Rhizobiales; family Beijerinckiaceae; genus GAS188. The sequence continues at coordinate 336 of JBIOEK010000556.1, read as the reverse complement.
CTCGTCTCCTGGATGCGCCACAACGGGTAGAGCGCCGAGGACGCGAAGAACATCGGGAAGATCACGAAATTCATCACGCCGGCGAAATTCTCGAGCTGCCTGATCATCGAGGATAGCAGCATGCCGAGCGCGCCGAGCATCATGCCGGCGAGGATGAGCGCGGGCAGCACCGTGAGATAGCCGAGCGGCGGGGGCGTAATGTCCCAGAACCAGGCGATGAGGAGATAGGCATAGACCTGGATGACCGATACGGCCGTTCCGGCCAAGAGTTTCGAGACGAGGATGAACCAGCGGGGCAGGGGGCTGACGAGCAGGATGCGCATGTTGCCCATCTCG
>JBIOEK010000555.1:0-2632 GCA_044445925.1 Hyphomicrobiales bacterium | reverse complement strand
TCCATATGGCCGATCGATCGTTCGCCGAGAAAGGAGGCACGGCCGCGCGTCGCCTTGAGCGGCACCGTCGCTTCCGCGGCACGCGCCGCGCTCTCCTTGATGGCGACGGCGCCGCCGCCTTGTGCCATCACCTCGTAGACGGGAACAAGCACGTCGAGCATGGTCTTCTGGCCGACCTCGCTCTTGCCGCGCGCCTTGACGGCGGCGATCGCGACGCCGAAGGCCGCCACCGCCTCGGACCGGGAAGGCTCCGGGGAAAGTTCCTTGCCGAGCGCCAGGAAGAGCGTGCCGTAAAGCGGCCCCGAGGCGCCTCCGACCGTCGTCACGAGCCTCATCCCGATCGCTTTGAGAAGGTCCGGCAGCTGCATGGCCGAGAGCGCTTCCAGATCCTTCAGCACCGCCTGGGAACCGCGCTTCATATTGTGCCCGTGATCGCCGTCGCCGATGGCCTGGTCGAGAGCGGTCAGCTCGTCGGCATGGGCGACGACGCGATCGGCGACCGCGGCGATGAGCGTCCTCTTGCTCCCCGCATGGAGCGGCGGTGCCCCAGCGCTTGTCTCGTTTTGCGCGATACCCATCCCGTCATCCATCAGGTTGCCAGCCGACGACCGTCGGCATCGAAGAATAGCGGCCTGACCAGCGTGATGCCGACATCGTCGCCGACCGCGAGGCCGGCATCGGGATCGGCGAGGGTGACCACCTCTTGCTGGTCGATGCGGATATGCAGGTGGTTGCGGTCGCCGAGATGCTCGATCCAGCTGACGCGGCCATGCGCCGCCTTCTGCGCCTTGACGAGGCGCAGATGCTCGGTGCGCGCCCCGACGGTCACCGCCCCCGCCGGTGCCGGCAGATCGGGCAGCAGGCTCCGCGGCATGAGGTTGATGGCGGGCTGGCCCAATCGCGCCGCCACATAGATGCTGTTCGGCTGCTCGTAGATCTCGCGTGGCGTGCCGATCTGCGCGAGCCGGCCATGCTCGATGACGCCGATCTTGGTCGCCATCGTCATCGCCTCGATCTGATCATGGGTCACGTAGAGGAAGGTCGCGCCGAGCTCGACTTGGATGCGCTTGAGCTCGAGCCTCAAGTCGGAACGCAGCTTGGCGTCGAGCGAGGACAGAGGCTCATCCATCAGGAAGATCGCGGGGCGGCGCACCAGGGCGCGGCCGATCGCGACGCGCTGCATCTCGCCGCCCGAGAGGCTGGTGGCGCGATTGCCGAGCTTGCCCTCGATGCGCAACAGCGTGGCCGTCTCGGTCACCTTGCGCCTGATCTCCTGCTCCGGCATCCGCCTTGCCGGCGAGCGCAACGGGAAGGCGAGATTGTCGTAGACGGAAAGATGCGGGTAGAGCGAGTATTGCTGGAACACGAAGGTCACGTCGCGCGCCGCCGGCGGAGATGTCGTCACCTCGCGGCGTCCGATGGCGATGCTTCCGGAATCGGGCTGCTCGAGGCCGGCCACGAGGCGTAGCGTCGTCGTCTTGCCGGCTCCCGTCGGCCCGAGCAGCACCACGAAGGAGCCGTCCTCGATCTCGATCGAGAGATCGTCGACCGCGAGCGTGTCGCCGAAGCTCTTGCTCAGGCCCCTGAGGCTGACATCAGCCATGTGCCGGCCCCTCGGTCAAAGCGGTGGCGATGGCGCGGCCGCTCGCCTTGTCGAAGAGGGACAGCTTCTCGGGCCTGAAATTGAGGCCGAGGCGCTCCCCGACGCGTAGCTCGAGCTCGGCCGGTGCGCGGGCGCGCAGCAGGCCGTAAGAGGTCGTCAGGGTGACAATCTGTGTCGTGCCCAGATATTCGACGCCGAAGACGACGCCGCGTAGCGCCCCCTCGTCCGCGAACTGCACCTGCTCCGGGCGCACCCCTAGCACGAGCTCGCTTTCGCCGAGATCCTCCTTGACGGTCGGCACGCGGATCTCGCCCTCGCCGAGGCCGATCCTGTCGCTGCCCTTCCCCAGGCGGCCGCGGAATCTCAAGAGGTTCATCGGCGGCGAGCCGATGAAGTCGGCGACGAACAGGCTCGCGGGCTTGTCGTAGATCTCGCGCGGCGTGCCGAGCTGCTCGATGACGCCGCGGTTCATCACCGCGATCTTGTCGGCCATCGCCATCGCCTCGTGCTGATCATGGGTCACATAGACGGTGGTCGCTGAGAGACGGTCGTGCAGGGCCCTGAGCTCGCCGGTCATCACCTGGCGGAATTCCGTATCGAGCGCGCCGAGCGGCTCGTCCATGAGGAAGGCCTTGGGCTGGCGCACGATGGCGCGCCCGAGCGCCACGCGCTGGCGATCGCCCGACGACAGGCCCGACACCGAGCGGTCGAGGAGATGGGAGATGCGCAAGGTCCGCGCCGCCTCGCCGACGCGCTGGGCAATCTCGGCGCGGCCCATGCCCTGGCTCTTGAGCGGGAAGCTGATGTTCTGGCGCACGCTCATATGCGGATAGAGCGCGAAGAGCTGGAACACGAAGGCGATGTCGCGCTGCGCCGCGCGGCGGAAAGTGACGTCCTCGCCATCGAGCAGGATGCGCCCCGAGGTCGGAAGCTCGAGCCCGGCGATCATTCGCAGCGTCGTCGTCTTGCCGCAGCCGGATGGCCCCAGAAGGCAGAAGAATTCCCCATTGCCGACCGTCAGCGTCGAGC
>JBIOEK010000554.1:0-2667 GCA_044445925.1 Hyphomicrobiales bacterium | reverse complement strand
CGAAGGGCAAGACCCGCGGCAGCAGCGCGAAGCGCTCCCGCATGGTGAACACCTCGGTGCTGAGGAGCTCGGAGTGCCTCCCCGTGGCCGTACGCAGCCTTTCGGCATCCGCCCGCTCGTGCCGATAGTGCCAGGTCGCATAGAGCGCAAACAGCGCGACCAGCAGGCACGCCGGGCCGATCGCCGCGAGAAAGAGCCGGCCGAGCGATTGCTCGGCGGCGACCGCGTAAAGGATCATGGTGATCGACGGCGGCAGCAAGATGCCGAGCGTCCCGCCCGCAGCGATAATGCCTGAGGCAAAACCACCGGAATAGCCGCGCTTGCGCATTTCCGGAATTCCGGCCGAGCCGATCGCCGAGCAGGTGGCCGGCGAGGAGCCCGCCATGGCCGCGAACAGCGCGCAGGCGAAGATATTGGCGATGCCGAGCCCGCCCGGAATGCGATGCATCCAGACATGCAGGGCGCCGTAAAGATCCTGGCCAGCACGCGAGCGGCCGATCGCCGCCCCTTTAAGAATGAACAGCGGGATCGACAGCAGCGTGATCGACGCCATCTCCTCGTAGACGTTCTGGGCGATCGTATCGACCGAGGCGGACGGCATGAACGCAATCATGAACGCGGTCGCGACCGCACCGAGCGCAAGCGCGATCGGCATGCCGACGAACATCGCCACGAGCGTTGCGGCGGCGTAGAGGAGCCCGATCGACAGGACCGTCATGCCGCCGGCCTTCGCCGCAGCTGGGCAACGATTTGAAGCAGCAATTGCACGCTCAACAGCACCATGCCGGCCGTCATGAGCGAATAGGGAATCCACAAGGGGGGAGCCCAGGTCGATCCGGAATGGTAATTCTCGATGACGGCTTCGGCGAGCAGCGCCCCGGATTTCCAGGCAAAGAAGGCACAGAAGACCAAGCTCGCGACATCGACCAGGAGCTGCCGGACGCGGTTTGCCCGCGGCGACAAGAGGCCGACGAACGCCTCGATGGCGACGTGGCCGCGGCGGGCCTGAACAGCCGCCGCGGACATGAAGACCGATCCGACGATCAGGAACACCGAGAGCTCATCCTGCCAGTCGGTCGATAAATGCAGAAAATACCGGCTGGCGACGCTGTAGGTCAGGACGATCGATGCGACGATGAGCGCCACCGATGACGCGATCACCACGGCCTGATTGATTCTCGCGAGAATGCGTTCGGCCCCGGACGCACCGTCGACGCGCGCCGCCGGAGCCGAGGTCTCGACACCCTCGATGACGTGGACCATCGAGGCCCTTGGGATCAGGAGTGGACGGCCGTCGCGAGCTTGATCAACTCCGCGGAGAGCGGCGTCTTCTCCGCATAGTCCTTCCAGGCCGTGTCACGGGCGATGGCGCGCCACTTCTCCACGGTCGCTTCATCCAGATCGGAGACGGTGGCGCCCTTCTTCGCGTAGACCTCGGCGACCTTTTGATCGTCGGCCATCGCCTCCTTGGTGCCGAACTGCTCGAGCTCGGCGCCAAGCGCGACGATGATCTCCTGCTGGTTCTTGGGCAGCGCGTCGAAAATCAGCTTCGACATGATGAGCGGCTCGAGCATGACCCAGTAGGACTTGCCACGGCCGGTGGTCAGGCTTTTTGCCACCTCTTCGAGCCGAAACGAGATCAGGCTGGTGGAGGAGGTTATGGCCGCATCGCAGGCGCCGGTCTGCATCGCCGCGTAGAGCTCGTTCGAGGGCGTGGACAGCGTGGTTGCCCCCGCGGTCTGCAGCACCCTATCCATCTCGCGGCTGCCGCCGCGAACCTTCAATCCCTTGGCGTCTTCGGGATTGACGATCGGCCGCGAGCGGCTCGCGACCCCACCGGCTTGCCAAATCCACGAGAGGATGATGACGCCCTTCTCGGCCAGGAAGGCTGCGAGCTTTTCTCCGACCGGCGACGTCTTCCAGGCCGCGCCTTGCTGATACGAGCTGACCAGGCCGGGCATCAGGCCGATATTGAGCTCGGCGAACTCGCCCCCCGCATAGGAAATCGGGTAGAGGCTGACATCGAGCGCTCCTTTGCGCACGGCCGAGAACTGCGCCACCGTCTTCATCAGCGATGAGCCTGGATACACTTGGCCCGTCACGGCGCCGTTCGTCCGCTTTTCGAGCTCGGCGGCGAACCGCCGGCATAGGCGGTCGCGGAAATCGCCCTCCTCGCTCGTGCCACCGGGAAATTGGTGCGAAATCTTCAGGGTCTGTGCCGCCGCGGCCGAGCCGAGCTGCGTTGCCGCGATCACGGCCGGCGCGCATACCGCACCGACCAGCATCTGACGTCGATTCATTGCCATGATTTCCTCCTCATGATGACCCGTTGTCGGCCACGGGCTTCCATTCGCGCTTTTGTGCTTAACGTAGAAACACAACCTAAGCTAGGCTGAAGGCACGCAGAATTGCGGCGCGACCTCTCGCCGTAAGCGTGCCTCTCATGTATCGGAAGCGCCGAGGGGAGACAACGGGGACGATCATGGCGTTTCGCTCATCGAGGAGCAAGACCACCCGGGGCTCGGCGAGCGCGTGATCTAGCGCTGTGAGTTGCTAGCCAATGGAGGAACTGATGAAAGAATGGGTCGCAGTCTTGCGGGCCGCCGATGCGGCTGCGCGCTGGCACGTGCACCAGAGGAGGAAGGGGGCGACGCAAGAGCCCTATAT
>JBIOEK010000553.1:0-2668 GCA_044445925.1 Hyphomicrobiales bacterium | reverse complement strand
GCGCATCGAAGCCCGGCGCCAGGCCGAAGCGCGCGCCGCCGTCGACAAGGCGAAGGCGTTGCGAGAGGCGCGTGGCTAGCACAGAGGCGCGGCCGGTCTTTCGCTTCGCGCCGAGCCCGAACGGCTATCTGCATCTTGGCCACGCGCTTTCGGCGCTCATCAATGCGGACGCGGCGGCGGCATGCCGGGGGTTGCTTCTCCTGCGCATCGAAGACATCGATCCCGCCCGCTGCCGCCCCGAATACGAAATGGCGATCTACGAGGATCTCGCCTGGCTCGGGATCGGCTGGGAGGAGCCGGTGCGGCGCCAGTCCGAGCATCTCGAGGTCTACCGCGACGTTCTCGCCAAGCTTCGAAAGGGCGGCCTCGTCTACCCCTGTTTTTGCGCGCGCCGCGCCATCGCCCGCAGCGTCTCGAGGCTCGAGGAGAGATCAGGCAAAGCTTGGCCGCGCGATCCGGACGGGGCTGCGATCTATCCGGGCACCTGCCGCGACCTTTCGCCGGGCGAGGCCGCGGGCCGGCTCGCCGCGGGGGAGGCGCATGCCTTGAGGCTGCGCGTCGCGGAGGCTGGCAGAATCTGCGGCGCGCTAACCTGGCGCGAGCATGTGGCGCCCGATCAGGGCTCGCCCTGGCACGCCGTCCCGGCCGATCCCCTCGCCTGGGGCGATGTGATCCTCGGCCGCCGGGACGCGCCCGCGAGCTATCACCTCGCCGTCGTCGTGGATGACGCGGCGCAGGGCGTGACGCGTGTCGTGCGCGGCGAGGATTTGCGCGCCTCGACCGCCATCCACCGACTTCTGCAGCGGCTCCTCGGGTTCGCCGAGCCAGGCTATCATCACCATCGACTCGTGCGCGACGAGAGCGGCCGCAAGCTATCGAAGAGCATCGCTTCGACGGGTCTTCGGGCGCTGCGGGCGAAGGGGGCCACGCCGGCCGATATCCGCTTGCGCCTCGGGCTTGCCAAGTGAGCTGCCGCAAGCGGATCGTGGAAACCTTGCCTCGACGCAAGCGGCGCCGCATCGCCCGAGGCGGACGGCGATCCTCGCCTTGCCGGCCCGAAAGGTCGTCGAGTTTCCTCCGGCTGTCACAGGCTGCCGCTGCCTGCCGCCAGCGGCCGTCGCCACAGCCTTGCCTCGATCTCCGCCCGCGCGTATAGGACACGGCGCGCGGCGGCTCGGCCGCCGCGATCGACGGCAAAGGGCGCGTAGCTCAGCGGTAGAGCACTTGGTCGACATCCAAGGGGTCACAGGTTCGATCCCTGTCGCGCCCACCATCATAACCAATTGAGATATATAACAAGCTTAGTGGCGCGTCTGCGACTTGTTAGACCGGTGAATGTGAACGCGACAGCTCACCAAAGCCTGGGGAAATTTGCCGCGAGCTGATGGCGCCAATAGATGAGCTGCGCCGGAACACGGCCAAGCTTGCCGCCGGCGAAAGGAAGGCCGAAAGCCTCGAGCAAACGCCACCTCTCGTCGGCTTCGCCGATCGCCGAGCCGATCAGCCGCCCGGCTGCCGTCGTCAAAGCGACGCCCAGGCCGCCGAAGCCGGTGGCGAACCAGACGTCAGGCGCCAACTGCCCGATGACCGGCAGCTTGTGACGCGTGAAAGGCATCATGCCGCCCCAGGCGACCTCGACCTTCGCGTCGGCGAGCGATGGATAGAAAGCGACCATGTCTCGCCTGAGGGCCTGCGCGATCCGCTCGGTGCGAGGCTCCCAGGCGAGCACGCGGCCGCCCCACAATATGCGGGTGTCGTGGAGGGGCCGATAATAGTTGGTGGCGACCTCGTTGTCGAAGATCGCGTAGGGGATTCTGATGGCGCTTTTCAACTTGTCTCCGAGCGGCTCTGTTGCCATCACGAAGGTCGCGATCGGGATCACGGCTCGAGATAGCCTGGCATCGAGCCCCTCGACATAGCCTCCGCAGGCGAGGACGATTCGATCTGCCCTGACGCGGCCATGGGGCGTGAGCACGCTCTTGTGCGAATTCGTCATCTCGAGCTCGACGGCGGGCGTCATCTCGAACACGCGGGCTCCGCTCTTGGCTGCGGCCCGCGCCATTCCGCAGTTCAAGTCGAGGGGATGAACTGAGTAGGTGCGGGGATTGAAGAGTGCGTCGCTATAGCGCCTCGTACCGAGCGCCTCGCGCACGCGCTCGCTGGGCCAATGCTCGTCCTTCGTCCCGAAGGTCTTCTCCATAAAATCCCGAAAGTCGAGGAGATCGTCTCCGCGGTCTGCGATGTTGCAGCGAAGAGCGCCCTCGACCACGGGCCCGCAGGCAATGGCGTAGCGGTCGATGCGCTCACGCAACAGGCGGTGCCCCATCTGCGCGATGGCATGCAGCTCCCGGGCGCGGCTCGCTCCGACCTTGGCGACGAGCTTCTTATAGCCGCCCGGGAAGCCGTCCGAGGCGAAGCCGCCATTGCGGCCCGAGGCGCCCCAGCCGATGCGCCGGCTCTCGATCAGCGCCACCTGCAGGCCACGCTCGGCAAGATCGAGAGCAGTCGCGCTGCCAGCGAGCCCGCCGCCGATGACGAGCGTTTCGACCTCGAGGTCCTCCTGCAGCGGTGGATGCTCAGTCGCCTCCCGACGCGTGCGCGCGAAGTAGGTATCGATGTAGCCGGATTGACTCATGGGTGCTCAGAGTGGATGCGTTCGGGTTCGGTG
>JBIOEK010000552.1:0-2669 GCA_044445925.1 Hyphomicrobiales bacterium | reverse complement strand
GGATGGTGCCTTCATTGCACAATGTATAGCCTGCCACGTGACGCATGGCCTCGCTGACTGCGATGCGCCGGCCGCGCATCCCGATGATCATGGCGATCTCGCCTTCGTAATCGAGCTGCGGGGAATCGATCGGCCTGATCAGCGCCTCGCCATGGGCGACGAGCGAGGCGGGAAAACGTATGAACAGGCTCGGATAGATCGGCGCCTCCGACCCGTCCTTGTACTCGGCATTGCGGTCGGGGTAATTGATGCCGACGCAGATGATCTTGCCTGGCCGCAGGAGCGGCTTGCAAAGCTTGATGCGCTCGAGCGCGAGATCAGGGTCTTCGTGCCCGGCAAGCTCGGCGAGGCGGCCGAGCGCGCCGGCAGCCAGGACGGCCTCGAGATCGGGCAGGCTGCGGCCGAGCCGCTTGCCGGCGTCGATGACCCCTCCCTCGAGGACGACGCCGTAGGAACTCTCACCGCCGGTTTCGAAGGTAGCGAGCCTCATCGAGCGTCCTTTCCGTCGCTGCGGCCGGATATCCGACAACAGGAAAACAACGCCCCCCTGGTGCTATTCCAAGCAACCGCGTCAAGCTCTAGCCCGCTTCGCGAGGAATTGGAATTATCGGGTCCGGCTTCACGCCGGAGCGATTGCAGGGCATGATGCCGGCGCCGCTGCCCCGCAATCCGCCAAAGCTCGCCATGCTCGCTCGCCGACTGATCCTCGTGCCGACCGGCCTCATCCTCGCCTTCGCGGCGGGCTTCATCTTTCTTTTGATCGCCGGCCTCGCCGAGCCCGCCGCCCGCAAGGTGCTCGAAGGCGTCGGCTGGGTGTTTCTGCTTGCCGTCCGCTCCGACGCGATGCAGGGCGACCCCCCGGGCTCGTTCCTGGTGCTCTTCACCAAGATCGTCTGGTGGGCGACCGTCGCGGTCGTGGTCGCGCCCATGCTGATCACGGCCCTGATCGGAGAAGCGGCGCGCCTGCGTTCCTTCATCTGGTATGTGGGCGCCCCGGCGGTCTTGACCGCGGCCATCCCATGGCTGGCGCGCAGCGTGAGGGTGGCCGGCAGCGCGGCGATCCGCGACGCCGCCGCCCGCAGCGTCGAGACGCAGGCCGACGAAGCCAGGCTCGCGCTCCTGCTGTTCTTGTCGGGAGCGCTGTCCGGCTTCATCTATTGGGCGGTCGCTGGCCGCGATGTCGGCGTCAAGACCCAGGCGAGCGCTCCGCTCAGCGCCCCTCCATCGCCAAGATCTTGATGGCGAAGGCGCCGAAAACGCAGGCGAAAAGATAGTCGATGCCGCGCATGATGCGCGGGCGCCTGCGCAAGGCCGAGAGGGCGCGCTCGGCCACGAGAATCAGCAGCGCCGCGAGCGGCATGGTGAAGGCGACATAGTAGAGCCCGAGGAAGACGAGCTTCGCTGAGGCATGCGGATCGTCCGCCATGACGAACTGCGGCAGGAAGGTCACGAAGAACAAGACGATCTTCGGGTTGGTGAGGTCGACGCAAAGGCCGACGAGGAAGCTCTTCCACGTCGAGACGTCCCCCTCGGCGGGCCCCGGGCGCATGGTGAGCGCCGAGCCGCGCCGGATGGCGTCGACGGCGAGCCATAAGAGATAGAGCCCGCCGACCAGCTTGATGACCGTGAAGGCGCCGGCCGAAGCCGCCAGCAATGCCGACAGCCCAAGCGCCACCAGCATGGTGTGGATGCAGCAGCCGAGCATCGTGCCGAGCATCGCTGCGAGACCGGCCTTGCGGCCGCCCGAAACTGTCCTCGCCAGGAACAGGCTCATATCGGGCCCCGGCGTGATGAAGACGACGAGGCAGGCGACCGAGAAGGTGACGAGCACGGAGGCCTGAGGAAGGAAGGTCATGGCGGCATCGCTGATGGCGGGACGCTCATGCTGCACGAGGCTTGAAGGTTTGACCAGCCTCGAAACGGGCTCGAAACGTGCTCCGAGGAACCGTGGCGCGCATAGCTCCAAGCAATCCCCATCGGGACCACGTTCAACATAAGATCGCCAAACTGTTCTGCTGCATTCGCAGCCGAAGGGCAGCCATCCTGTCCGTTCGCAATCGAAGGGCAGCATCCTGTCCGTTCATAGAGAGGAGAGCTTCACAGATAGGAGACATTAAAATGTGCGATTACAGTCTGGAACATCTCGAATCGAGACCCGCTCGGGTCGGCGATAGGCTGGTGAGCACAAGCTTCGCCAACTCGGCCACTCGAGGCTTTGCCGCGATCGGGGAACCCGAGGTCGCGGTGTGCCTTCTTCCAGGCACGGAGATTGCGTTCGAGCAGAACGTCGAATGCGAAGAGAGATTCGGCCTCTTTCCCCGCAAGCTCGGGGAGAAACTCGCCCGCTTCCGTCAAATCGACATGGACAAGCCCTACACGCATCACGACGCGCTGGAATTTCCCGACGGTCGCTGCGTGTTGGTGGCAAGGTTATGCAAGGGTCAGCGCGCGACCGTATTGCAGCTGCCCGCATCGCCGCACATCGCCAAGGTGGCCGAGGATCAGGGGCACGATTCGTTCGTCGCCTGACCGCAGTTGGTCGCCGATGATCGGGCCATAGGGCCTGACTGGCGCGAATTCCGGCGGCGCGGCACGAAGTTGCTGCGCCATCGGCCGGACCGCGGTCGAGAAGCGGTCCGGCGCGCCCCTCAGCCGAAGCGGCCGGTGAT
>JBIOEK010000551.1:0-2674 GCA_044445925.1 Hyphomicrobiales bacterium | reverse complement strand
TCACAGGGCCTTGCGCCGGGCGCTTGCCGTTTACGAGACGAAGGGCACGAGCCCCGCGCTCTCCAAGGCCTCGCCGCAATGAGCGCGGTCGCGGCGAAGCCGAGGCGGGCTCTCGCCAATCCGTGGCTCCTCTTGCCGCTCGTGGTCTTCCTGGGCCTCGCCGGATTGTTCCTCGCGCGCATCCGGAGCAACCGCGATCCGGCGTTCCTGCCCCCGGTCTTGATCGGCGAGCCGGTCCCGAGCTTCGCCCTGCCGGCGCTCGCGGGGCTGGTGCGGGACGGAACGCCCGTCGAAGGGGTGAGCGACGCCGACCTGAAGGCCAGCGGCGGCACGCTCCTCAACGTCTTCGCTTCCTGGTGCGTGCCCTGCCGCGAGGAGCATCCCGTGCTGATGCAGCTCTCCAAGGATGCAAGCGTGAATCTCGTCGGACTCAACCAAAAGGACGAGGCGGAGAATGCGCGCCGCTTCCTCGGCACTTTCGGCAATCCCTATCGCAAGGTCGGAGTCGATGCCTTAGGGCGCACCAGCGTCGATTTCGGCGTCTACGGCGTTCCGGAGACCTTCGCGATCGATGCGAAGGGCAGGATCGTCGCCAAGCATGTCGGCGCCCTGACGATGGCGGATGCGCAAGATCTCCTGCGCAAGGCCGCAGGGGGGCGCTAGCGTCTCGCCATGGTGGTTCGCGTCCAAGCCGAGGCCTTCGATGTCGCTGCCGAGATCGCGGCGCTGACGCGCCTGAGCAAGGATGTCGGCGCGGTCGTGACCTTCACAGGGCTTTGCCGGGATGAAGGCGGCAAGCTCGCCGCGCTCGAGATCGAGCATTATCCCGGCATGGCCGAAGAGGAGATCGAGCGTGTCGTCGCGGCGGCGCTCGAGCGCTGGCCGCTTCAAGGCGTCACGGTCATCCACCGGCATGGCCGCATCCTGCCGGGCGAGGATATCGTGCTCGTGGTCACCGCCTCGGCGCATCGCCGTTCGGCCTTCGAGGCGGCGGAGTTCTTGATGGATTACCTCAAGACGAGCGCACCCTTCTGGAAAAAGGAGCTTTCCGTCTCCGGCGAAGCTCGCGGCTGGGTCGCCTCGAAGGCGGCGGACGCCGCCGATGCGCAAAGATGGCGCGGCGAACGCTGACACCGCCGCCTATTGGGTGCGAGCACCCCTATTCGCGATGGCCTCCGACGGGTCCCGGCCCGCAGAACCCCTGAACCGCCTGACCCGGAAGACCTTCGTTCGCTCCAAGGCCGCTCACTCCAAGGCGGGCACGGCCTCGGCGCTCATCCGCTGCTGTCGCGCCGAGCGCAGCATGAGGAGCAAGGGAAAGGCGACGAGGCTGATGAAGGTCATCAGCCGGAAATCGTTCGAATAGGCCATGATCTCCGCCTGCCTCGTGACCATCTGGTCGAGAAGGGCGAGCCCGGTGTCGCTCGTCGTCGACAGGATGCTCGCCACATCGGGGTCCTGCAAGGCGTTGTTGAAGGGCGTGATGTGCTCCACGAGCTGGCTGTGGAACACGGTCGTCATGGTGGAGAGCTCGGCGAAGACGATGGAGACGCCGACCGAGCTTCCGAGATTTCGGATCAGGGTCCACAGCGCCGTCGCATCCGTGCGCACATGCAGCGGCAAGGTGGTGAAGGCGATGGTGTTGAGCGGCACGAAGATGAAGCCGAGGCCGAGCCCCTGGACGACGCTGTTCCAGAGGATCGTCGAGGCCGCGACGTCCGGCGTGTAGTAGACCATCTCGTTGAGCGCAAAGGTCGAGGCGAGGAGGCCCCCGAACACCAGGAGCCGCGCATCGATCCATCTCAGCAGGCGTCCGACCAGCATCATGGCGAAGAAGGTGCCGATGCCGCGCCCGCCGAGCAGAAAGCCGGAGGTGAGCACGGGGTAGCCCATCAGGTTCTGGATATAGGGCGTCACGAGCGCGATGGTGGCGAGCAGGATGATGCCCACGATGAACATCAGCGCGACTGAGACGGTGAAATTCCTGTCCTTGAAGATGCCGAGCGGGATGAAGGAGCGTTCGGCCGTGAGCGCATGGGCGAAGAAGTAGTAGAAGCCCGTGATCGACAAGACGAGCTCCGCTACGATCTCGTTCGACTCGAGCCAGCCCTGGCTCTCTCCCCGATCCAGCAGCATCTGCATGGCGCCGATTCCGAGGCTCAGCGACAGGAAGCCGAACCAGTCGAAGGCGATGTCGTGCCGCGCCCGCGTCTCGTCCATGACGAACATGATGCCGAGCGTGGTCAGGATGCCGAAGGGCAGGTTGACGAAGAACACCCAGCGCCAGTTGAAGGAATCGGTCAGCCATCCACCGAGGGTCGGGCCCATGATCGGCCCGAGCATCACGCCCATGCCCCATAGCGCCATGGCCTGGCCGCGCTGGTCGCTGGGGTAGATGTCGAGCATCACCGATTGCGACAAGGGCACGAGCGCCGCGCCGAATATGCCCTGCAGCAGGCGAAACATCACCATTTGCTCGATATTCTGGGCGATGCCGCAGAGCATGGAGGCGATGGTGAAGCCGACGACGCAGACGAGGAACAGCTTCTTGCGCCCGAAGCGTGTCGACATCCAGCCTAGCGGCGCCGTCATGATGGCGGCCGCCACGATGTAGGAGGTGAGCACCCAGCTCACCTGGTCCTGCGTCGTTCCGAGACTTCCCTGCATGTAGGGC
>JBIOEK010000550.1:0-2692 GCA_044445925.1 Hyphomicrobiales bacterium | reverse complement strand
TCGATCGCGATGCCGGCCTCGCCGTGACGATCAGGCTCGTTCCCTTGGCGGTTGCGGGGCTTCCCATGGCACCCGAGCGCAAGCCGCAAAAGACACCGGCCCTTGCCGGCTATTTGCGGTTCGCGAAGGCGACGGCGAGCGGCCTCTACAAGGTCAGCCTGTCGGAAGGCGCCTGGATCGACATCGTCCAGGACGGGCGATACCTCAAGCCGACGGCCTTCACGGGCGCCACCGATTGCCCGCATATCCGCAAGAGCGTGAAGTTCGAGCTCGGAGCGGGCCCGTTCACCCTGCAAGTGAGCGATGCTCCGGCGAGCAGCATTGCGGTCGTGGTCACTCCGGTCGAATGAGGCTTTGTCCAAGAGGCGTCGTCCAGGAGGGCGTCGTCCAAGAGGGCTTCGTCCAAGACTTGGGCCCCGATCGGCCCTCCTCGTTGCCGCCGGGAACGATCCGTCGTAAGCGGCGCCATGAACATCCTGCTCATCGGCTCCGGCGGGCGCGAGCATGCCCTGGCGGAAAGGATCACCGCGAGCCCGCTTTGCGGTCGCCTGTTCGCGGCGCCGGGCAATCCGGGCATCGCCGCATGCGGCACGAATATCGCGCTCGACCCGAGCGATCATGATGCCGTCATCGCGGCCTGCAGGGATCGGGCGATCGACCTCGTGGTGATCGGGCCCGAGGGGCCCTTGGTCGAAGGCATCGTCGACGATCTCGAGGCGGCCGGCATCGCAGCCTTCGGCCCGTCCAAGGAAGCGGCGAAGCTCGAAGGCTCCAAGATCTTCACCAAGGAGCTTTGCCTCGAGGCCGGCATTCCGACCGCCGCTTTCGCGCGCTTCACGCAGACGGGGGCGGCCAAGACCCATATCGCGGATCATCCCCTGCCGATCGTGATCAAGGCGGACGGGCTCGCCGCCGGCAAGGGCGTGGTCGTCGCCACCAGCATCGCCGAGGCCGAAGCCGCGATCGACGAGATGCTCGGCGGACGCTTCGGCGCCGCCTCGGCCGAGATCGTGATCGAGGAGTTCCTGACCGGCGAGGAAGCGAGCCTGTTCGCGCTCTGCGATGGCAGGACGGCCCTTCTGTTCGGCACAGCACAGGACCATAAGCGCGCCTTCGACGGCGATACCGGCCCGAACACCGGCGGCATGGGAGCGTTCTCGCCGGCGGTCGCGCTCGACGACGCCATGGTCGAGCGCACCATGGCGACCATCATCCGTCCGACGCTCGCCAGGATGGCCGAGCGCGGCACGCCCTTTCGCGGCTTTCTCTATGCGGGCCTGATGATCACCGCGGATGGGCCGCGCCTCATCGAATATAATTGCCGCTTCGGCGATCCCGAATGCCAGGTCGTGATGCCGCGCCTGATGACCGATCTCGTGACCGCGATGCTCGCCGCACGCGACGGGGTGCTGGCGAAATTCACGGTGCGGCTGTCGCAAAAACACATGGTCGGCGTGGTGCTCGCCGCCAAGGGCTACCCCGGCGAATTCGCGCGGGGCGAGACGATCTCAGGGATAGAGGACGCGCCCGCGATCGAGGGCGTCACCGTCTTTCAGGCCGGCACCAGGAGCGAAGGGGCGCGCCTTGTCTCGAATGGCGGGCGGGTCCTCACCGTCGTCGGCGAAGGGCGCAGCTTCGCCGAAGCGCATCGGCGCGCCTATGCGGGCGTCGCCGCCATCGACTGGCCGGGAGGCTTCCACCGAAGCGATATCGGCGCAAGAGCGCTGGCAAGCGAAGGAGATGGCGGAGCGCGGAGCGGCATTCCCGCATCGGTGTGATCGCGCATGACCTTGCCGCAGAACATCCGCGAGAGCTTCGAACGCCAGGCCGGCTGGTGCCGCGAGCTCGGCTCGCCTTTCACCGGCCTCGTCTGCGAAGTGCTCGCCGCGCGGCTCGACGATCGAAGCCGCTTCGGCGTGCGTCTCCACGTCTGGCCGGGTCAACCGACCGCGGACGCGCTGCCCTTGCGCGCTGCCGGCGCCCTCAACGCGCTGGCGCGATCGGGCGAGGCGACCGGGCTGGCGCGCGTCTATCCGCCGAACCTCGCGCCCAATCCCGACGAGCTGTGGTCCGCGACGGCTGCGGCAATCGCGTCCCATGACGATTTCCTGCATGACTATCTCGACAGCGCGCCGCAGACCAATGAGGTGGCGCGGTCGGTGACGATCCTCGCGGGATGCCTGGCGATTGCCTCGCTGCACCCCCTTCCATTGGAGGTGCTCGAGATCGGCGCGAGCGCTGGGCTCAATCTCGGCTTTGACCGCTATCGCTACGCTTTCGGCGAGGCGCATTGGGGCGACCAGTCCTCGCCGGTGCGCCTTGCGCCCCGCTGGGAAGGCGATCTGCCGCCCCTGGATGCGCCCCTCGCCATCCGAGAAGACCGCGGCGTTCGGGTTGCAGCTGTGGTTGCACAGCCATCCGCCGGGCACGCTCGTGTCGGGGATGATCACGCTCCTCCCCGCGGAGAGCAGCGTCAGCTTGGTCCCGGCGGCTGCCGTCGCTTCGGGGTCGTCCGCCGCCACCTTCCTCTGCTTCGGCGCGTAGGCAACCACGAAGTCTCCCGGGTCGAAACGCCTCCTGGCGAAGACGCCGCGGCCGGCGATCGGGCTATTGCGGAACTCCACCGCCGAAAGGCTGAACATCGGCTTGACGCGACGCTTGCTCACGAGGCCAGATCGGGCAGGATCTCGCC
>JBIOEK010000549.1:0-2701 GCA_044445925.1 Hyphomicrobiales bacterium | reverse complement strand
CTCCTGCGGGATGGCCCCGCCGGAGAGCGAGGTGCCGGCACCGCGCGGCGTCACCTTCACGCCTTCCTTGTTGAGATAGGCCATGACGGCGGACACCTCCTCGGTCGAGCGCGGCAGAACCACGGCGAGCGGCACGCGGCGATAGGCGGTGAGCGCGTCGGTCTCGAAGGCACGCCGCTCGTCGAGCTTGTCGATCACGCAATCTAAGGGCAGCAGGCGGCGCAGCCCGGCGACGATGGCGTCGCGGCGAGCGAGGATCGCGGGATCTGGCGCCGGAAAGGCGATTTCGGACATGGAGTTTCTCCGCGAGCTTCGCGATCGAGCGAGCCTAGCAGGCGAAGGGCTTATGCTCAAAGGGAAGCCTGAGGTCAGCGCGGCAACGCCGCCTTGATGAGTGCAGCGGCGTCGGCGCTGCCCCAATCGACCGCGCCGTTGATGACGCCGAGCGCGCAGCCGTCCGGGCCTACGAGCAGCGAGACCGGCAGGCCTTCGACCTTGGCGGAAGCCTTCAGATCCTGGAACACGTTCACCGACTGGTCGTAGAAATAGGCGAGATGCTTGACGCCGACTTCCTGCAGGAAGGCCCGCGGCTTGTCGGGGTTGCGCTGATCGATATTGATCGCCACAACCTGGAACTTGGCCGAGCCGAGATCGCCCTCGAGCTTGTCGAGGGCCGGCATCTCCTGGCGGCAGGGTATGCACCAGGTGGCCCAGAGATTGACGAGCACCGTCCTGCCCTTGAAGTCGGCGAGCTTCTTCGGCGCACCGCCATCGGCGAAGAAGATGAGATTGGGCGCAGCGACCGGATTATCGAGAATGCCCATTGCCGCCACCTCGCCGACAGCGAGAGGCCTGAGGCGCTGCGCCGCCGCCTGCCCGGCCGGACAGCTGGAGTTGCCGGATGCGCCCCGCGTCGCGTAGAACCCGCCGGCGGCGAGGAGACCCACTCCCGCAAGAGCGAGGGCGAGGATCGCGGTGCGCCGCGCGCTGTTCGTCTTCATTGCGATCGCTCCTGTCCGGGCCGCCGGATGCGACCGGCGCTTCCATTAGCCGAGGATGACATCATGGCCAACCGGATGTGGGGCGGACGATTTGACAGCGGCCCCGCCGCCATCATGGAGGAGATCAACGCCTCCATCGACTTCGACAAGCGGCTCTGGCGCCAGGATATCGAGGGCTCGAAGGCCCATGCGGCCATGCTGGCGAAGCAGGGCATCATCACGGCCAAGGACGCCAAGGCCATTGCGCGCGGTCTAGACGCGATCGCCGGCGAAATCGAGGCGGGAAGCTTCAAATTCTCGCGCGCCCTCGAGGACATCCATATGAATGTCGAGGCGCGTCTCCAGGAACTGATCGGCGCTCCGGCCGGCCGCCTGCACACGGCGCGCTCGCGCAACGACCAAATCGCGCTCGACATGAAATTATGGGTGCGCGACACGATCGACGCCATCGACGAGGGGCTGGCCGATCTGCAGCTGGCTTTGGCCGAGAAGGCGCTCGCCGAAGCGGGGACCGTCATGCCGGGCTTCACGCATCTGCAATCGGCGCAGCCCGTGACCTTCGGCCATCACCTCCTCGCCTATGTGGAGATGACGGGGCGCGACCGCGGCCGTTTCGCCGATGCGCGCCGGCGCCTCAACGAATCCCCGCTCGGCGCCGCGGCGCTCGCCGGCACCTCCTTCCCGATCGACCGGCACATGACCGCGGCGCTGCTCGGCTTCGACCGCCCGACCGCGAATTCGCTCGATTCGGTCGCCGATCGCGATTTCGTGCTGGAGACGCTTGCGGCGGCCTCGATCTGCGCCGTGCACCTGTCGCGCCTCGCCGAGGAGATCGTGATCTGGACCTCGGCGCAATTCCGCTTCGTCAAGCTCTCCGATGCCTTCTCGACCGGCTCCTCGATCATGCCGCAGAAGCGCAATCCGGATGCGGCGGAGCTGGTGCGCGGCAAGACCGGGCGCGTCATCGGCGCGCTAATCGCCATGCTGGTCATGCTGAAGGGCCTGCCGATGACCTATGGCAAGGACATGCAGGAGGACAAGGAGGGCACCTTCGACGCGCTTGCCAGCCTGTCGCTCTGCATCGCCGCCATGGCCGGCATGGTGCGGGACATGACGCCGCAGGCCAAGACCATGCGGCGCGCAGCAGGCGCCGGCCACGCGACCGCGACCGATCTCGCCGATTGGCTGGTGCGCAATCTCGGCATGCCGTTCCGCGAGGCGCATCACGTGACCGGGCGCATCGTCTCGCTCGCCGAGCAAAAAGGCGTGGAATTGCGGCATCTGGCCTTGAGCGAGATGCAGACCGTCGAGCCGCGCATCGGCGAGGATGTGTTCTCGGTGCTGTCGGTCGAGCGCTCGGCGCGCAGCCGCAAGAGCCATGGCGGCACGGCGCCGAGCGAGGTGCGCAAGCAGGCGCGGCGTTGGCTCAAGCGCCTGCGCGCTTCCTGACGCCGCTCCTTTTTACTCGCACCGGGTTTTCGGCCATGATAGGCGGCAGGCGCAAGGGAGTGTCTGCGCAAGGGAGTGTCTTGGTGAACGAGGATCTCGCTACCCATCTCCGCCGGCTGGCGGTCCTCGCGCTCATCGCTTGCGCGGTCGCGGCTTGCGGCCGCAAGGGAGCGCTCGAGCCCTCGCCGAGCGCCGCTGGGGCGCCGGGCGCGCCGGGAGGCGAGCCAAAAGCCGAGGCGCCCCCCCCCCCG
>JBIOEK010000548.1:0-2713 GCA_044445925.1 Hyphomicrobiales bacterium | reverse complement strand
CCGAGATCGAAGACGACCCCGAGCAGCGCCATGCCGCCAAGCGACATCAGGAAGGAGAGCCACTAGGGCCAGCCGAGGTCGACGGCGAAGACCACCATCATGAAGGCGGCGACCATCGAGAACTCGCCCTGCGCGAAGTTCACCACATTGGTGGCGCGGAAGATCAGCACGAAGCCGAGCGCCACGAGGGCGTAGACGGCTCCGATGCCGATGCCGGTGAACAGAAGCTGGAGCGCGAGGTCCATCAATCGGTGAAGTCGATGTGCTTGTCGAAGACGATCGTTCCTTTCTCGTTCCTGACGATGTTGTAGCCGTGCAAGCCGTCGCCATTGGCGTCAAAATTATATTCGCCTTCGGCGCCGGCGTATTTCTTGGTCGCGAGGATCGCCTCGCGGATCGCCCCAGGGTCTGTTTTGCCGGCCTTGTTGATCGCGGCCGAGAGAATGTTCACCGCGTCGTAAGTCCACGAGGCCTGGACATCGGGCGCGACTTTGGCAGTCTCGCGATAGATTTTGCTGAACGCCTTCGCCGCTTCGCTCGAATCCTCGGCAAAATCGGAGACGCCGTAGGTCCCGTAGAGGGCAGGTCCCGCGAGCTTCATGGCGGTGACGTTCACGATCGAGGGGGAGCCCACATAGGGAATAGTCACGCCGAGCTGGCGCAATTGCCGCGCGAAGATCCCGAGATCGTTCTCGAAGGTGAAATAGGAGCCGAGGATGTCGGCGCCCGATTGCTTGACTGCCAAGACGACCGGCGTGAAGTCCTGGCTCTGGTTGGCGTAGCCCTGGTCGAGCGCCACGGTGGCGCCGACCTTGCCGAGCGCTTCGGCAAGAGCCTTGCCGCCGGCCGTGCCGAAGGCGTCCGTCGAATGCACGATCGCCCATTTCTTCTTGCCGAGCGTGTTCACCCCGTAATCGGCGATGACGCGGCCCGAATAGGAATCGTTCGGCCGGAAGCGGAACAGCCATTGGTTGCCCATATGCGTCAGCGTCGGATCGGTGCCCCCGATCATCACCGGCTTGCCGATCTTGAGCACGTCCGGCGCCATGGCGTGCACCTGCGTCGAGCGGATCGAGCCCAGAAAGGCGACGATGTCGCTCTGCGCCGCGAGCTTCGAGAAGGCGAGCACGATGCCGGGATTGGTCGTCTGATCGTCCTCGGTGATGAGTTCGATTTGCTTGCCGAGCACGCCGCCCGCCTTGTTGACGGCGTCGAGCGCGAGCTTCGCGCCAGTGAGCGCGTATCGGCCCTGTTCGGCCGCCGGCCCGGTCACCGGGAGGACCATGCCGAGCTTCATCGTCGCGCCTTGGGCGCCGGCGCGCCCGATGAGGGCAGGTGCCGCGAGAGTTGCGGTGAGCGCGCTCGAAAAGCCGCGACGCGTCAATCTCATGATAGCCTCCCTTGTCGTTTTATTCCCCGAAGCACTGTGTGCGGCGCTCTCGCTTCCATACGAGTTGCCGCAACGACTAGTGCGGAATTGCGGGGCTGTCCACCGATCCGAGGCGGAGCCCGTCCCGCTGTTTTGCGGCCTACGACTTTGTGATAACTCGCAATCGCCTTTCTGCTCAAGGATTGGGCAGGCAAACGCCCATCGCCATGAAGCGTCATCTCGGCCGCGACGAGCTGCTGACGCGCTCGACCGGCCGGCCCCTCGAGGCCGGTCCTATCCCGTCTTAATCTTCCCCGCCTCTTTGGGAACCGCCCGATCCTCCCATCAGCTTCTGTTTCCTGACGAGCCACAGGAAGCGGATGAAGTCGACCGTATAGCGCTTCCCCAGGCGGCGCGGCTCGAGCGCGACGCGCCACAGCCATTCGAGACGCAAGCGCTGGACGAGGCGCGGCGCCCTGGGCACCGTGTCGGCGAGATAGTCGAGGAGCGCGCCGATCCCCATCGCGATCGGCACGCCGAGCTTGCCGGCATTCTGCGCGATCCACTCTTCCTGGCGCGGATTGCCGAGGGCCACCAGCAGGATATCGGGGCGCGCCTCGCTGATGGTCGCCAGGAGGCGCGAGGGATCGCGCGCTCCCTCATAGCCGTCGCAGGTGCCGCAGATCGCCGCCCCGAAGCGTTGCGCGAGGATCGCTCCGGCCTTCTCGGCAACGCCTGGCCTGGCACCGAACAGGAATATCCGCGTATCCTTCGGCACGGCCGCGATGAGCGCCGGGGTGAGATCGGACCCGTTCACATTGTCGGGGAAAGGGTTGCCGAAGAGAATCTTCGAGGCGATGTCGAGCCCGATCCCGTCATTGAAGACCAGGAAGCCGTCGAGAAGCTTCGCCCCACCGGGTTCGTCGGCAAGGGTCGTCAGGAGATTGGCATTGGCGAAGGCGACCTTGGTTTCCTGGCGCCGCGCCAGCCGCTCGAGCAGGAAGGCGATGGCGTCGCCGCGGCCGCACACCGCGACCTTGACGCCCAGGATCTCGCGCGTGGGAAAGGGATGGTCCATGGCGGCACCAGGTTAGCGACGGCGGATTAATGCTTCTCTGCCGTGGGTGGCCTGCGGCTGTGATATCAAAAAACGCTTGCATTGATTGACGTGAGCCTTTCCATGAGCACGATGTCCTACAAGGGTTATATGGCCCGCGTTGAATTCGACGACGACGACGGCATCTTTTTCGGCCGAATCGCCGGCGTCCGGGACGGAGTAGGCTTCCACTCCGATAGCGTGGCAGGCCTGAGGGCAGCCTTTCGTGAGGCGGTCGACGATTACAT
>JBIOEK010000547.1:0-2722 GCA_044445925.1 Hyphomicrobiales bacterium | reverse complement strand
GTGCCAGCGTCCAGTGCGCCGCCCAATCGACGAAGGCGATGAGCGTCTTGGGCAGCGCGGGCATATTCGCCTTGACGATCAGCGATTTGAGGTTTTGCCGCTCGGATGGCCGTTCCGCGCGCAGCGACCAGACGACGCCGATCGTCTCGCGGGGACCGAGCGGAGCCACGACGATGTCGCCCTCAACGACCGCAAGCTCCGACGGCACGCGGTAGGAATAGGCGGTATCGACCGCGACCGGCATCAGCACATCGGCGATCATCGTCGGCCCACGCCCGTGCATCGGGGAAACGCTCTCATCATCGGCGCAAGTCCCGCCGATGGCGGACGGATCGCGTCGCCGAGCGAGGCTTTGGCACTGAGGTCGCGTCCCGCGAAGGGGAGGCAGTCCGGACGACTAGCATGAAACCATCGGCGGTGATGTGCGTTGGCTATCAGATGGAGACGCGCGAGCTCGGACGAAGCCGCAAGCTGCTTCGCCGAATTCGACGGTCGCCAATATCGAGGGTCGGCGTCAAGGACGAGATCGGCGCCGGAAGGAGGCCGTGATGCCGGATCTGGGTGGAATCCACAAAGAGGTCGTCAAGGCGGCCATGTCGGCTCCGTATCTGCAACGCGATGAGGAGCGCGATCTCGCGCTGCGCTGGAACGATGCGCGAGACGAAGAGGCTCTGCATGTGCTCGTCTCCTCGCATATAAGGCTGGTCATCGCGATTGCCAGCCGCTTCCGCCATTACGGCTTGCCGCTCGCCGATATGATCCAGGAGGGGCATTTGGGGCTGCTCGAGGCGGCGGCGCGCTTCGAGCCCGAACGCGAGGTGCGTTTCTCGACCTATGCGGCCTGGTGGATCCGCGCCGCCGTCCAGGACTATGTCCTGAGAAACCGCTCGATCGTCCGGGGCGGGACGAGCTCCACGCAGAAATCCCTGTTCTTCAATTTGCGCCGGCTGCGGGCGCGGCTGGCGCAGGCGGCGGCGGACGATGCCTCGATCGACGTGCAAGCCAGCATCGCCGCGGCGATCGGCGTCTCGCGCCAGGATGTCGAAGCGATGGAGGCGAGGCTTTCGGGGCCGGATCTGTCGCTCAACGCCTCACCCTTGGGCGAAGTCGAGCGACCCGCTTCCGAGCGCCAGGAGTTTCTCGTGGATACGAGCCCCTTGCCGGACGAAATCGTGGCGGAGGAAGTCGATGCGGGCCGCCGCGCCGGCTGGTTGAGGCGGGCGATGGCAATGCTCACCGAGCGCGAGAGGCTGATTATCGAGGCGCGGCGCCTGCGCGAGGACGAGGCGGCTACGCTCGAGGCCGTCGGAAAACGGCTCGGCATCTCGAAGGAGCGCGTGCGCCAGATCGAGGCTCGCGCGCTCGACAAGCTCAAGGAAGCGCTCGAAAGGGACCCCGCTGGCGCCTTCGCGGCCTATGCCTGAGAGCCGAGGCCCAAGCGCTGGTGGCGGCTGGCGCGATAAGTGGTATGGTAGCGTGATCGCAGCATCGGGCGAAACGCGCCATGAACCAGCATCCAAGACAGCCCCGCACCATCCGGCTGCATGCGCACGACAATGTGGTCGTCGCGGTCGACCAACTCCTCGGCGGCGCCTCGGTGCACGGGATCGTCGCGGCCGAGCGGGTGCCGCGCGGCCACAAGATGGCAAGCGCTGCAATCGCGCCAGGGGAGCCGGTGCGCAAGTTCGGCCAGATCATCGGCTTTGCCTCAAAGCCCATCGCGCCGGGCGAATGGGTGCATGAGCACAATGTCGAGATGCATGATTTTGCGCGCGATTACCGCTTCGCCGAGGACGCGCGACCGCTCGACCTTCTCCCGGAGGACGGCAGCGCCACATTCGAGGGCTTCCGCCGCGCCGACGGCAAGGCCGGCACCAGGAACTATATCGGCATCCTGACTTCGGTGAACTGCTCGGCCTCGGTGGCGCGCTTCATGGCGCAGGTGGTCGAGCGCTCGGGTTTGCTCGCGGATTATCCCATGATCGATGGCATCATCCCGCTCGTGCATGGCGGCGGTTGCGCGCTCGACGTGAAGGGCGAGGGCTACGACATCCTCAAACGTACCCAATGGGGCTATGCGACGAACCCCAACATGGCGGGCGTGGTGATGGTCGGCCTCGGCTGCGAAGGCTTCCAGATCGATCGCTGGAAGGAGGCTTACGGCGTCAAGGAGAGCGACACCTTCCGCTCCTTCACCATCCAGGCCGTGGGCGGCACCAGGAAAACGGTCGCTGCCGGCGTCGACGCCATCAGGACGATGCTGCCGGTCGTGTCCAAGGTCGAGCGCGAGACCATACCGGCATCCGAACTCGTGCTCGCCTTGCAATGCGGCGGCTCGGACGGCTATTCGGGGATCACGGCGAATGCCGCGCTCGGCGCCGCGGTCGACATCCTGGTGCGCCATGGCGGCACGGCGATCCTCGCGGAGACGCCGGAGATCTATGGCGCCGAGCATCTTCTCACGCGCCGCGCCGCCAATCGCGCCGTCGGCGAGAAGCTCGTCGAACGCATCAAATGGTGGGAGGATTATACGAGCCGCAACCTCATGGAGATGAACAACAACCCCTCCCCCGGCAACAAGGCCGGCGGCCTGACGACGATCCTCGAGAAGTCGCTTGGCGCGGCCGCGAAGGGCGGCACGACGACGCTCACCGCCGTTTACGAATATGCCGAGAAGGTCACCGCGAAGGGCTTCGTGTTCATGGACACGCCGGGCTACGAC
>JBIOEK010000546.1:0-2734 GCA_044445925.1 Hyphomicrobiales bacterium | reverse complement strand
ATCGCCGCCGGCATGGACATGGGCATCGTCAACGCCGGGGCGCTGCCGGTCTATGACGACATCGACCTCGGAGTCATGGTCCACTGCGAAAAGATCCTCGAGCGCGCCCGCGAAGAGAAGGCCGACCTCATCGGTCTCAGCGGCCTCATCACGCCCTCGCTCGACGAGATGGTGCACGTGGCCCGCGAGATGGAGCGCCAGGGCTTCACGCTTCCGCTGCTCATCGGCGGCGCAACCACCAGCCGCGCCCACACCGCCGTTAAAATCGCGCCGCACTATAGCCAGCCCGTCGTCCATGTCCTCGACGCCAGCCGCGCCGTCCCCGTCACCACCAGCCTGTTGAGCGACGACGGCAAGGCCGCCTTCGTCGCCCAGCATCGCGCCGATTACGAAGCGCTCCGCAAGGCCCATGCCTCCCCGCGTCCAAAGCTCATCTCGCTCGACGAAGCCCGGGCCCGCCGCACCCCCATCGAGTGGCGCGCAGAAGACCTGCCTGCGCCTGAATTCATCGGCGTGCGCGTCCTCAACAATTTTCCGCTGGCAACCCTGCGCGAGTTCATTGACTGGACGCCCTTCTTCCACACCTGGGAGCTCAAAGGCGTCTATCCCCGCATCCTCGACCACCCAGAGCAAGGCGCCCAGGCGCGCCTGCTCTTCGCCGAAGCCAACGCTCTGCTCGATCGCATCGTCGCGGAAAATCTCCTCACCGCTCGCGGCGTCTACGGCTTCTTCCCGTCGAGCGCAATAGGCGACGACATCGAACTCTACGCGGACGGCACACGCGAAAATGTCCTCGAGCGGTTCCACTTCCTCCGCCAGCAAGCGCACAAGGAGGGCAGCGAGCCATGCCGCTCGCTCGCCGACTTCATCGCGCCGAAGGAGACCGGCCTGCCCGATCACATCGGCGCTTTCGCCGTCACCAGCGGCATCGGCCTCAAAGAGCTTTGCGACCAGTTCCGCGCCCGCCACGACGACTACAACGCCATCATGGCCGAGGCCATCGCCGATCGCCTCGCCGAAGCCTTCGCCGAATGCCTGCACAAGCGCGTGCGCGACGAGTGGGGTTACGGCCGCGCAGAAGCCCTGACCATCGACGAACTGATTCACGAGAAGTATCGCGGCATCCGCCCCGCCGCCGGTTATCCGGCCTGCCCCGATCACACCGAGAAGGGCACGCTCTGGCGTCTCCTCAACGTCGAGGCCAACACCGGCATGCAGATCACCGAGTCCTTTGCCATGTGGCCCGGCTCCAGCGTCAGCGGCCTCTACTTCGCTCATCCCGAGTCGCGCTATTTCTCGCTAGGCAAGATCGACCGCAACCAGGTCGCCGACTACGCGGCGCGCAAGGGGATGAGCGTGGCCGAAGTCGAACGCTGGCTAGGCCCCAACCTGAATTATGACCCGGCGTAATCGCATGATCACTTAGCTTTGTGGTTTCCCAGGTCTCAAAAGCGAGACCTGGAGCATCCGGCGGACGCGATCGAACACCAGGCTCAACGTCGGCTTCAGAGGTGACCACGCATGATCCACCACAGAATGAAGTATGTGAAGGAGGCTGCGGCCACCATGATCAGGGCCATCCGAACTTGCCCCCGATCAATCATCCCTGAATCTCCAATCAGCGGGATTTTGATCGTGCGCAGGCGGGCAGCTAGCTGCTCCGGAGTTTCAATGGACGTTGCCGGCGCGTTGGAAGGATTGGCGAGAACGCGGTAGCCGCCTGGCGGGCGCAATGCCACTGTGCGCGGGGCAGTCTTGAGGACTGAGAAAAATCCGGCAGACGCGACGCTGACATCCCGGCGCCTTTGGAAGCGAGGAACTCTCATTGCGCCCCCTTGATGACTGCTTGCGGCTTTGGTCTCAGCCGCGCTCTACGCGTTCAATTCCTGCAACAAACCTGAACTATAAAATTAGAGCACCGCGTGACCGATGAGTAAAGTGAAATTGCAGATGGCGGGCGGCCCAGGCCCGAAAAAGCAGAAAATGTGGGTGCCCCAGGTCTCGCTTTTGAGACCTGGGCGGGCCGCCGCCCTTCCGCCCCTGCGTTATTCTTCTTGCGTCAGCCCATGTCCCCCAAGCCCTCAAGCCGCGGCGCCTCGTCAGCCTCCCCATCCCGAGGCTTCGATCAGGAATTCGCGCAACTCGAAGCCTTCTCCTTGTCCTTGAAATCCGGCAAATCCCTTGGCGATGACGGTACGAAGTACCTCCGCCAATCCCTCGCCCATCGCAACAATTTTCTGGTTTCGAAAGCAGCCAGGCTCGTCGCCGACTCCGAGCTCATCGCCCTGCTGCCCGACATCCTCGCCGCCTACGACCGCTTCTTCGTCGATGCCGCCAAGACCGACCCCAAATGCTGGGCCAAGGAGGCCCTCGCCAAGGCCCTGGTCAAGCTCGAGCACCGCGGCAAAGACGCCTACCTGCGCGGCATGCGCCACCACCAATTGGAAGCAAGCTGGGGTCCCGCGGTGGACACAGCCGGCGCACTCCGCTGCACCTGCACTCACGCGCTGGTCGATTGCCCCGGCATCTCCGACGCCGATCTCCTCACCGCGCTCCTCGAGCCGCTCACCGACACCGACAAAACCGTCCGCGTCGAGGCCGCCCGCGCCATCGGCAACGTAGGCGGCGTCGGCGCCTTGCTCCTCCTCCGCCTGCGCGCCCTGCTCAGCCCTGAGCACGAGCAGGAAGGCGAGCCGGAAGTCCTGGGCGCAGTTTTTTCCTCGCTGCTCTCGCT
>JBIOEK010000545.1:0-2758 GCA_044445925.1 Hyphomicrobiales bacterium | reverse complement strand
GAACTCCTGGCGGATCTGGCGCGAACGACGATCGGGTGAACGCCTATCTCGACACGTTGCGCAGACCGAATAGCGTGACGAAGCTGATCGCGTTGCCCATCGCGGCATAGCCGGCGCGGTTCGGATGAAGCTTGTCTCCCGGACCGCCGATCGTGGAGTTCGGTTGGAATTCAGCCTTCAGCTCGCCCGTCTTCTGATCGAGCGTCGCGCCGTCGAAATCGACAACACCATCGAATATCCCGGCTGATCGGATGAACTGGTTGTAGGCACGCCGCTTCTCCTCGACTGCCGGCGCTCCATAGCCAGCATTGGTGCTATTCAGCGACGAGGTGAGGGTCGCCATGTAGATCTTCACGCCGGGCATGCGTTCCTTGAGCCGCTTGACGACTTCGCGCACGCCGTCCTCGACCTTCTCCGGCTCGGCGCCGGCATTGCCGAAATCGTTGATGCCCTCGAGCCAGATCACCTTGGCGACGCCCGGCAGGCTGACGAGATCGCGCTCCAGGCGCTCAGTGGCCGCCGGGCCACCAGCGAAGGGATTGGCGGCGTAGTTCGCAGGCCCGATCACCATGTTGCCGCCGATGCCCTCATTGACCACGCTGAAGCGGTTGCCGAAGGCGGCGTGCACGCGTCGTGAGAAGACGTCGGGCCAGCGGTCGTCGCCATTGAGCGTCGATGCCGTCCCGTCCGTGATGGAATCGCCGAAGGCAACGATCGCCTCGGTCCCTGGCGCCCGCATCTCCACCTCATCGAGGAAGTACCAAGAGGTGGTGGAGAACGGGAAGCTCACCTCCCCCTCCTCTCGCGCATGCGAGCCGCTGCCCGGCCCCGATAGGTAGCTCGTGGTCAGCGCCTTGGCGTGCCAGGTGATCGGCCCACTATCGCCAACTATATGGAAGCTCACCGCGAGCTTGCGATTGGCAAGCATCGGATCGTTCCGATCCTTGACCCAGGGCAGAGCCACGGCATCGCTGACCACGCTCTTGCCGGGTTCCACCGTCACGCTGCCCTTGCCCGCAAAAGTAACGCCCCGGTTGGAGCGGGGCACCAGCGCGCTGCCGCTCGTCTGCAGGCCTATCTCGGCATCGTCGAAGGTCACGGACTTCGTGCCGAAGGCGTTGGAAAGCCGGATGCGCGCTTGCGAACCCCAAATATCGGGGCGCAGGATCAGGCGGAAGGATTGGTCGGAGGCGCCACGCTCCGCCGAAGACAAGGCGAACTTCAATTCCGGCTGCGCCGTCGGGTTCCCGACGGGATACGGCCCATGCGCGGAGGCGGTCCAGGCTGCGACAAAGCCTTGATCCGCGCCTTTGTGCGTCTGGGCTTGCGCCGAGCTCGCGAGGAGCGCCGCCCCTATCAGGACGTAGCGCCTCCCGCCTGCGAAGAACATGCCCGCCTCCCTGACTTGCGAAATCCTCGAGACGACATCTGCGCGCCGTCGCTGCCAGCAGAAATCATCTTCGGAAAAATGCAAGTCCCGGTCCGATCACGAATTGGCGCAAAGCCGCCAACGGCGCCGTGCGCCAGCGGCCTACGCACCCCGCACCCCGCACGGCCTTATCGATGGCGCCCGCATCCTTTGTATCCGCGTCTCGCTCTTGGGGTGCACTACGCGGGTGCACTCCAGCAGCGAAACCGGCCTGACCGACACCCCAACATCACGCCCCATGCCCCGCATCATTGTGCACCGCAGCGCCCTGTAAATATCAGGATAAATACAGGCCGCGCCCCTTGGAGTGCGGCCTCGAAAATAACGGGCGCGCTGCAATGCACAACGTATGGACGAAAGGCGACAATTGGGCGACGTTCCGCCGCTCAAAAAAATCTTCGTCGCGAATATTCTTCGACTCCCGAGCCCTTCCCGACCGAGCGGCGTTTGGTTGCAACTGCGCGAGCGCACGCCAAGCTGCGCGAGACTACGCCTCTCCCGGCCGGTTACTCGCGAGCTGACACAAAGCGGCATCGTTCCTCCACGTCACAACATCGGTTCCGCTCATATAGAACAAACAAGGAACTTTTGCAAGAGGGATGGAGGCTATCGACAGAGTGCAGTCGCGACGACCACAGGCGGCGAAAGGCTCAATTCGCCCGGTCCCGCGCTGCCTTACGCCTGATCAGCGCGAAAAGGCCTTCCTCGATCCCCAATCACCCGCTTGGTGCGTCGAGATGAAAAAGTGGCCCTACAGCACGGACCTATGGAAATCCTAGCTTACACGGAAACGGGCCGGCCAAAAGCCGCCAACGCCAGAATTGAGCGCACCCTGAAGTTGTAGTCAAAAGCTTTGACGACTCGAGACGCGCCTGTTTCGTCTGGTTCGTCGCGTCAAGACCTCAGGCGGCGGCCTCGACGACTTCGGTTTTCTGCGTCGGGCCGGAATCCATGCCCTTGGCATCGACATCGCGGTCGACGAATTCGATGACGGCGACGGGCGCCGCATCGCCATAGCGATAGCCGGCCTTGAGGATGCGTGTGTAGCCGCCATGCCGCTCCTTGTAGCGGGGGCCGAGCACGTCGATCAGCTTCTTGACCATATCGGCATCGCCCAGCTTGGCCATGGCCTGTCGGCGCGCATGCAGATCGCCGCGCTTGCCAAGCGTCACGAGCTTCTCCACCACCGGGCGCAAATCCTTCGCCTTGGGCAGGGTGGTGATGATTTGCTCATGCTTGATGAGCGAAGCGGCGAGATTGGCGAACATCGCCTGGCGATGCTCCGAGGAGCGGCCGAAGCGGCGATAGCTCTTGCGGTGATACATGGCG
>JBIOEK010000544.1:0-2765 GCA_044445925.1 Hyphomicrobiales bacterium | reverse complement strand
CTATCCGCCGGGAGGGGCTCGCTCGGGAAGACGTCGAGCATCGCCCAGTCGATACGGCCTGCCTGAAGAGCAGCGAGAAGATCGGGCTCGTTGAGATGGCCGCCGCGTCCGAGATGGATCAGCGCTCCCCCGCCCGGGAGAGCCGTGAACAGCCTCGCATCGAGGATGCCGCGCGTCTCATCCGTCAAGGGCAGGATATTCACCAGTATCTCGCTGCGCGCCAGGAATGCGGCAAGCTCGCTCGGTCCGGCATAGGTCTTTACGCCCGCAATCGATTTCGGCCTGCGGCTCCAGCCCAGAACCTCGAAGCCGAGCGCGACCAGCTTGCAGGCGATATCCGAGCCGAATACGCCAAGCCCCATGACGCCGATCGTCCGTTGCGAAGGATGCACCGCATTGTGCCTCCTCCACTCGCGGCGCCCCTGCTGCGCGGCGTAGTCGCCCATGCGGCGATGCCAATGCAGCACGCCGTAGAGCGCATATTCGGTCATCTGTTGGCGAAGCCCGGCATCGACCAGGCGGAACAACGGAATATGGCGCGGAAACTCGAGATCCTTGACGATCTGGTCGATGCCCGCCCCGAGCGCGAACACGGCTTTCAGGTTGCGCATCGACTTCAAGGCGCCGTCCGGAATGCGCCAGATCAGGCCATGGGTGATGTCGTCGATGTTGCCGGCATCGGGCCAGACCCGGAAGGCGACATCCGGCCGCTCGCGGGCAAAGAGCGCGCGCCACGGTTCGGGATCGTCGATATCGCTGCTGAACAGGAGTGTCGGGCCGGCCATCGTCGGTTCCTTCTCTTGACACCGGCTCTTGGCACCGGGGAGGACGGACAGGAGCTCGAGCAACAGGTTCGCGGCGGTCAATGCGGTATTGCCCGAGGGGTCACAGGGCGGTGATATCTCCACCCGGCCGGGCCCGGCAATATCGAGCCTCCGGCAGCCTCGGATGGATGAGCGCAATCAGATACGGCAATCGAGATTGGCGCATTGAGTCGCGCGCCGCACCTGGCCGCCCCTGATACCGCCTGGCCCGGGCCGGATTCGGATCTGATGCGCGGCGAAGCCGGCTCCCCCGCTACTCCGCCGCCACGCGCGGCGCGTAGGAGCCCGGATCGTAATTGAGGATCGGCGCCAGCCAGCGCTCCGCCTCCGCGACCGACCAGCTCTTGCGCCGCGCATAGTCCTCGATTTGGTCGCGCTCGATCTTGGCGACGCCGAAATAGCGCGCCTGCGGATGGGCGAGATAGAGGCCCGACACCGAGGAGCCGGGCCACATGGCGAAGCTTTCGGTGAGCTTCACGCCGGCGCGCTTCTCGGCGCCGAGCAGGCGGAAGAGCGTCGCCTTCTCGGTATGGTCGGGCTGGGCCGGATAGCCGGGCGCCGGACGGATGCCGCGATAGCCTTCCTTGACCAGCTCCTCGCTCGACAGGGCCTCGTCCGCCGCATAGCCCCAGAACTCCTTGCGCACGAGCTGGTGCAGCTTCTCGGCGAAGGCCTCGGCAATGCGGTCGGCCAGCGCCTTGACCAGGATCGAGCCGTAATCGTCATTGGCGCGCTCGAAGCGCTCGGCGATCCGGGCTTCCTCGGCGCCCGCCGTGACCACGAAGGCGCCGATATAATCGGCAAGCCCGGTATCGCGCGGGGCCATGAAGTCGGAAAGCGCGAGATTGGGGCGGCCGTCGCGCTTCATGAGCTGCTGGCGCAAGGTAAACAGGGTGGCAAGGCGCTCCTCGCGGCTCTCCCCCGTATAGAGCGCGATGTCGTCGCCGACCGCGTTGGCCGGCCAGAAGCCGATGACGGCGCGCGGATTGAACCAGCGCTCCTCGACGATGCGCTGCAGCATCGCCTGCGCATCCTCATAGAGCTCGCGCGCCGCCTTGCCCTGCTTCTCGTCCGAGAGGATGTCCGGGAAGCGGCCCCTGAGCTCCCAGGTCTGGAAGAAGGGCGTCCAGTCGATGACCGGGACGAGCTCGGCAAGGTCGAAGCCGCGCCAGACGCGCGTGCCGGTGAAGGAGGGCCTGGGCGGCTGGTAGGCGGCCCAATCGGCCTTGAAGCCATTGTGGCGCGCCTTGGCGAGCGTCAGGCGCGCCTTGTCGATCTCGGCGCGCGCATGGGCGTCGGCGACCTTGGCGTATTCGGCCCGCAGCGTCGCCACATAGGGCAGCTTCTGCTCGGGCGACAGCAGCGCCGAGACGACGCCCACCGCCCGGCTCGCATCGTTGACGTAGATCGCCTGGCCGCGCGCGTAGTTCGGGTGGATCTTCACGGCCGTATGCACGCGGCTCGTGGTGGCGCCCCCGATCAGGAGCGGGATGTCGAAACCCTCGCGCTCCATCTCGGCGGCCACGAAGCACATCTCGTCGAGCGAGGGCGTGATCAGCCCCGACAGCCCGATGAGATCGGCCTTCCGGTCGCGCGCCGTATCGAGGATCTTGCGCACCGGCACCATGACGCCGAGGTCGATCACCTCGTAATTATTGCATTGGAGCACGACGCCGACGATGTTCTTGCCGATATCGTGCACGTCGCCCTTCACGGTCGCCATCACGATCTTGCCGTTCGTGCCGCCGTGGCTGCGCCCGTCCTTCGCCTGTTCCATGTAAGGCATCAGGTAGCCCACCGCCTGCTTCATGACGCGCGCGGATTTCACCACCTGGGGCAGAAACATCTTGCCGGCACCAAACAAATCGCCGACCACGTTCATGCCGGCCATCAGCGCGCCTTCGATGACATGAATCGGGCGTTCGGCTTGCAAACGCGCGG
>JBIOEK010000543.1:0-2770 GCA_044445925.1 Hyphomicrobiales bacterium | reverse complement strand
GATCAGCGCCTCGGCGATCTGGAACCCAATCGTGAGCACGGGGTTGAGGCTCGTCATCGGTTCCTGGAAGATCATGGAGACCGTATCGCCGCGCACATCGCGCATCTGCTCCTCGGGCAATTGCAGGATGTCGCGGCGGTCGAGACGGATCACGCCTTCGACCCGGCTATTCGCGACCGGAAGGAGACGCATGATCGACAAGGCCGTGACGCTCTTGCCGGAGCCCGATTCACCGACGATCGCCACGGTCTGGCGGGGCTTCACATCGAAGGCCAGGCCTTCGACCGCCGGCCGCCAGACGCCGTCCACGCGAAAGCCGACCGAGAGGTCGCGCACCGAGAGGACGGATTGGGGATCGATGGAGGC
The DNA here is from genome assembly GCA_044445925.1 of Hyphomicrobiales bacterium. Lineage (GTDB taxonomy): Bacteria > Pseudomonadota > Alphaproteobacteria > Rhizobiales > Beijerinckiaceae > GAS188. The sequence goes on along the minus strand of JBIOEK010000543.1, from coordinate 2,404 downwards.
CATGAGCGTGGATTATCGCTTGCCGTTTCGCAAATGGCTACCCCGATCCGTCGCAATCCTCCCAGGGTGATGGCCGCAGACGGGCCTTGGTGATCGTGCCCGCGACGTTCGTGCCGGAAGAAGACGCGCCGAAGGCTACTGCGCGCGCGAGGCGGCGGCATCGGAGCGCGCCGCCTCGACATAGAGATCGCGCAGGCGCCGCGCCACGGGGCCCGGCTGCCCACCGCCGATCCTCTTGCCGTCGACCTCGATGACGGGCTTGACGAAACTTGTGGCGCTGGTCACGAAGCACTCCTGCGCGGCGAAGACCTCGTCGAGCGTGAACAGCCGCTCCTCGATCGTGAGGCTCCGTTCGCGGGCGAGCCTGAGGACCGTTTGGCGCGTGATGCCGGGCAGGATGGCGTGCGAGTTTGGCCGCGTCACGATGCCGCCGCCCTCGGTGACGATGAACACCGTCGAGGAGCCGCCCTCGGTCACGACGCCCTCCTCATGCATGATGGCCTCCTGGCAGCCGGCCGCCGCGGCAGCCTGCTTCGCCAGCACTTGCGCGAGGAGCGCCACGCTCTTGATGTCGCGGCGCGCCCAGCGGATATCCGGGACGCTCAAGAGCTTGATGCCGGATACGGCCTTCGGATCGTCGAGGATGTCTCGCGCCTGCGTGAACATCACGAGGCTCGGCCTGGCGTCCGGCGGGAAGGCGAATTCTCGATCCGCCGGCCCACGCGTCACCTGCAGATAGATCGAGCCCTCGACGAGGCGGTTTCGCCGAATGAGCTCCTTCTGCAGGGCGACGATCTCCTCCTTCGGGCAGGGCATGGGGAGCTCGATGGCGCCGAGCGAGCGCTCGAGCCGCGCGAGATGGGCGTCATTGTCGACAAGCCCGCCATCGAGCACGGCGCTCACCTCGTAGATGCCGTCGGCGAAGATGAAGCCGCGATCAAAAACCGAGATCCTGGCTTCGGCCTCCGGCACGAATGCGCCATTGACGTAAACGATGCGGGACAAGGCTTATTCCTTCTTTTGCGGGCCGAGGAGGCCGATGGTCGATCCTAGCGTCAAAAGACCCGCATGACCTCTCCATATATCGTGAGAGCGGTCATGCGGAAATTTCGCTTGCGCTCACGGCCTTGCCGGCCTTTTATCGCGCCCTTCGCATCGGCCCAACATCCAGAGGGGACATGCCGCAGCTGACGACGGACGCCTCGGGCGTCCATGTGATCGCGCCGACGCCCTTCGACGAGAAGGGCTCGCTCGACCTCGTCTCGACCGCCCACATGGTCGAGCGCTACCTCGCCGCGGGCGCGACCGGCCTCACCATCCTTGGCATCATGGGTGAGGCCCCGAAGCTGACTTCCGCTGAATCGCGCATCTTCGTCAAGGAGGTGCTGGCGCGGGCGGCTTCGCGGGTCGTCGTGACCGTCGGCGTCTCCTCCGCGGGTTTTGCCGCCATGAGCGACCTTACGAAGGCGGTGATGGATATGGGGGCGTCGGGTATCATGATCGCGCCACCACCGGCCTTGCGCACCGATGACCAGATCACGGCCTATTTCACGGATGCGTCCGAGGCCATCGGCGGGACCATCCCCTGGGTGCTGCAGGATTATCCGCAGGCGACGAATGTAGTGATGACGCCGAATGTGATCGCCCGCATCATCGCGGCCGATGCCTCCTGCGTCATGCTGAAGCATGAGGATTGGCCGGGCCTCGACAAGATCACCGCCTTGCGACGCATGCAGGCACAAGGCGAACTGCGCCGCGTCGCGATTCTCGTGGGCAATGGCGGCATGTTCCTGCCCCATGAGATGGAGCGCGGCGCCGACGGCGCCATGACGGGCTATGCCTATCCGGAGATGCTCGTCGGCGTCGTCAACCTGTCGCGCGAGGGCAGGCGCAGCGATGCCCATGACCTGTTCGATCGGCATCTGCCGTTGGTGCGCTACGAGACCCAGCCCGGCATCGGGCTCGCAGTGCGCAAATATGTGCTGAAGAAGCGCGGCATCATCGCCCATGACACGCTGCGCAAGCCCGCGCCCAAGCTCTCGCCCGAGACGATCGCCGATATCGAATGGCTGATGGCGCGCATCGAGGCGCGCTCGGCCGGCACGCAAGCAAGAGGCATCGCGGCATGAAGATCGGACTTGAAGGCAAGCGCGCTCTGGTGCTGGGCGCGAGTAAAGGGCTCGGCTTTGGCATCGCCAAGGGGCTTTCGGAGGAGGGCGCCAAGGTCGCGATCGCCAGCCGCTCCCTCGAGGCGGCGACAGCGGCGGCGGCCAGGATCGGCGCCAAAGCCTATGCCTGCGATACCGGCAGGCTCGAGGAGATCGAGGCGCTGCACCAAGCCGTCGCCAAGGAGCTCGGCGGCGTCGACGTGCTCGTCCTCAATTCGGGGGGCCCGCCTCCGGGT
>JBIOEK010000542.1:0-2785 GCA_044445925.1 Hyphomicrobiales bacterium | reverse complement strand
GCCCCGGATCGCCGTCATTCCTCGCGGGCCAAGAAACTCTCAGCCCTGCCGTCCTTCGCTGACGCTACGGCCCTGCGGGTGCGCTCCGATCGCCTCCGGTCTCACGACCGCCATCGAGGCCGCGATAGGCGCGGTCGAGCATCAGAGCGGAGAAAGATCATGGCGATCATCGGCGCATTCACCAAATCGGCCGACGGCTTCACGGGAACGCTCAAGACCCTCACCCTCAACGTCAAGGCCAAGCTCGTCCCGGCCGACCGCGAGAGCGACAAGAGCCCCAACTTCCGTCTTCTCGCAGGCGCAATCGAATTCGGCGCAGCCTGGGCCAAGACCTCCCGCGACGGGCGCGACTATCACTCAGTCAAGCTCGACGATCCGAGCTTCCCCGCCCCCATCTATGCCTCGCTGGTCGAGGCCGAGGATGGCCAGAGCTTCAACCTGATCTGGTCTCGTCGCAACGGCGACTGACCCGGTTGGCGACGGCCCCGCTCCCGACGGAGCGGGGTTGCCGGCTTTCCCCCCGACAGGAGTCCCGGATGTCTCAGTCCCTCAGCCTCGCCCAGGACGTCGTCTGGAACCTCGCCACGACCCTTATGGTCTGTGTCACCCTCTTCAAGGCCGACATCGGCTTCGGCGTGCTGCCAACCAGTGAATTTGACGACGATCCCGACAGCGTCGTCGCACGTGAGTCGAATTCCATGCCCCAGCTGAGATGGCGCCTCCGGCCTGAGTCCCTTCGCGTCATCTCGTCTCGTGCGACCATCGCTTCGATCGTGCCATCGCGGTGTTTCCCTGTCCCCGGCCGCGAAGTCTGATCATCCTTTTTAGTAACCGTAGGTTCTGACGCCCGCTTCGACCCACATCATCGCCCCGCGCTCTTCCTTGAGCTCTGCCAGCGGGACATCGAGCACGTTGAAGTCGAGGTGATACATCGGCATCTGCCACTGGCGGAACGCGGTGACGTGCTGCTGCGTGCCCCCTTCCGACGCCGTGCCCTCGGTGATGACACGCTCGACGAGCGGGCGGATCAGTTGGTCGCTTTCCATGGCGGTCACCGTGTTGGTGAATTACACCCACCCCCCAGACCTCCGCGATCGGAGGCCTTTTTGGGTAAAGAGCCCCGGAACAGAAAGCGCCTCGATCACTTGCACGGCCATCGGCGCCAAAGTGGGCAAGCCAGACGCATAGCCCGTCGGCACATTCCATCCCCGCACACGGTCCTCATAGACCTCGATGTCGGCACAGAGCTTGCTTTCTCGCCGGGCGAGATTCGCCAGCATAGCCTTCGAGGTAATGGGCCTTGGGGTCCCGATCCACATAATTGCGCAATTGAGCAAGATGCATTCGATGCATCGGCCGCCAGCGCTGCCCTCAGCGTAGATGAGCCAGCGCACCGCATCCGGGAGGATGAGGCTGGTCGTCGCATCTGGCCAGATCGTTAGGGGACGCCGATGCCTTGCTATTGGCCGTCCCGCTTTCGCAAGCAGATTCCCGCAGCGATCTGTTGGATCGTCGCCATCGCTTTGCGCGACGCTTCGATCTTGTCGGCGAGCTCGAGGACCTTCTTCTGATTGGCCGAGACGCCACGGATGTCGGCGCTGATCGCGGCGACCATCGATCCCATGATGTCCGCCGCGCGCGGAAGACTTGGCAGAGAAATATTGCGGATGGATTCCTCGATCTTGTCGCTGCAATTGACGCTCTTGTCGAATTCGGCCTTCAGGTGATTCCAGCGCGCATCGAAACCAGCCGCCCTGCGCGCATCCTCGCCGAGGCGGGAGGGCTCGAAGCGGCAAATCGCATCGATGTCCTTCACGTCGGGATAGTTGGGCTCGACGATGCTCCTGAACTCGCGAGTGATCGCTTCGGCCTCGGCGCGCAAAGCCGCGGCGGTACAGACGAGATGGTCGCGCCCGCGATAGCAACGGTCGAGGCGCACCGGCTCCTTTGCGCCCGGCAGGACGATCTGCTCGATATTCGCCGCGGCCTTGTCACATGTGGCGAGAGCTTCGGCGAGCGGCGTCGCCGGAGCGGGCGGGATCGGCACAACAGCGGGAGCGGGTGACGGGGCCGGCATTGCCGCTGCCGGAGGGGAGATGACTGGAGCAGGGGCCTGCGGCAAGGCGGGCCTCGGCTGCACAATTTCCGGCCCGGGTCCAGGCTTCGATGCCGTCAATTCCGCCAACCTCGCTCGCGCTGCCGCTTGCGCTTCGGAGACGTTCGCGTCTCGTACCGGCAGTGCGAGGGCCGCACGGTAGTCGGCAATGGCCCGGTCCGTTTGGCCCTTGCGCTCATAAGCGAGGCCGCGGCCGCTGAATGCCGTCGCGAGCATCGCATCCAGTCGGATCGCCTCGCTGAAATCCGCGATGGCGCGGGCGATGTCGCGCCTGTCGAGCCAGACATGGCCGCGCGTCGCGTAGGCGAGGGCGAGCTTACGGTCGAGCCGAATCGCCGTATTCGCATCCTCGAGGGCGCGTTCGGCATCGCCGAGCTTGCGATAGGCCCAACCGCGGTTGTTGAACGCCAGCGCGAAATCCGGCTTGAGACGCATCGCCTCCTCATATTCCGCGATGGCTCGCCGATAGTCGCCCTTGCGCGCGTAGACGACGCCGCGATCGAGAAAGGCGGAGGCACGCGACGGATCAAGACGGATGGCCTCGTCGAGGTCCGAAAGAGCTCGGTCCTGATCGCCCTTGCGAGACAGCGTGAGCCCCCGCCCCTCATAGGCGCCGGCGAAGCGAGGATCGAGCCGGATCGCTGTACTGCTCGATGGCGCGGTCGTAGT
>JBIOEK010000541.1:0-2801 GCA_044445925.1 Hyphomicrobiales bacterium | reverse complement strand
TGGTAATAGGAAACATCGATGCCGTGGATCGGATAGCTGCTGGGAGTGGGGCTCGACAGATCGAAATCCATCGTCGATGAGCAGGCCGTGAGCGCGAGCGCCGACAGGGCACAGACGAGCGCGCCCGCGAGCCGCGATCTTGACGAAGGAACGCTGCAGCGTTCTGTTTGGAACCTCATGACGCCACACCCATATCCGAATTCAAAGCCCAAGTGCAATCTCGAGCGCAATCTCGAATGCGATCCCGACTCCCGGCGCATGACAATTTGCGGTTTCGTCTTAACGAAGCGTTCACATCGGATAGATTTGAGCTGTGAGAAGGGGGCGAGCCGGTTTCGCGCCAATTCCTTGGGCGGATGTTTCTGGAGCTGACGTCTCTTGGTCTGAAAGTTATTCATCCTGAAGGATTGACGGGACGGTGAGCATGGGCGAGCGCGGGTTCCGGCGCACCTCGTTCTTGGTGTCGAAGTTCTCGGCGCCGATATTCATGGCGCCGACGTTCATGGCGCCGATGTTCTTGGCCTCGATCGCGGCCGCGCTGATTTGCGCCGCCGCTCCATCGAGCCCGGCGCCGTCGGGCCTATTGCCGGGAGGCGCGCCAGCGTCGGGTGCGGTCCCGTCGGGCAGGGCTTCATCGGTCGAAAAGCCATCGGCAGTGCCGCCGTCGGGCGCTGAGCCGTCTGGCGCTGCGCCATCAAGCGCGGCATCCTGCGGCAAGGACGCGCTCGGCACCTCGCGGGTCTTGCCCGTGGGAACGCAAGGAGGCCTCGAAGTCGGTCTCAAGACCTATCCGCGCACCCTCGCTCTCGCGGACCACGAGGTGGTGCTGACCTTCGATGACGGCCCCCTTCCGGCAACGACCGCGCGGCTGCTCGATGTCTTGAAGGCGCAATGCGTGCGTGCCACCTTCTTCATGATCGGCAAGATGGCGTTAGCCGCCCCCGCGCTCGCCAAGCGGGTGGCCGATGAAGGCCACACGGTCGCCTATCACAGCTTTTCCCACCCCTTGCTCGGCATGATCGCCGCTAGCCTGGCGCGCGCCGATATCGACCAAGGATTCAAGGCTGTCGACGAGGCGGTCTTTGGATCGGCGGACGACAAGCCGCGAACCCCTTTCTTCCGCTATCCTGGCTTCGCGGATGCACCCGCTCTCGACGCCTGGCTCGCCTCGCGCGATATAGGTGTCTTCGGCGCGGATTTGTGGGCGGGCGATTGGTGGCCGATGATGCCGCAAGCCGAGGAGGCGGCGACGCTCGCCAGGCTAGAGAAGGAGAAGCGCGGCATCATCTTGTTCCACGACACGCGCGCCCAGACGGTCGCGATGATGCAAGATTTTTTGCGCCAGCTGAAGGCGCGCGGCTATCGCGTCGTCCATATCGTGCCAGGCCCGGGACATGCCGAGACGCGCGAGGCCGGGCCCGGTTGGTCGAGCGAGACCGAGCGCGTCATCGCCGGAATCTTCGGGCGCAGGCGGACGATGCGCAACTGAAGTTTTTTTGCCTCAAATACCGCGCTTGAGCCAATTGCCGAGCCGTTCGACGCCGTCCTGCACGCTTTCCGGCGAGCCCGCGAAGGAGAGGCGCACATAGCGGGTGCCGCGCTCGCGGTCGAAATCGAGGCCAGGCGTCATCGCTACCCCGGCCTCGGTGAGGGCACGGTGGCAGAACTCGACCGAGTCGTTGGTAAGGCGGGCCACATCGCCATAGACGTAGAAGGCTCCATCGACCGGGAGCAGCTCGGAAAGCCCCATGCGCGGCAAGGCCTCGAGGAGAAGCGTCCGGCTTTGCGCATAGCCGCTTTTCACCGCTTCGAGCTCGCCCGTCGCCTCGAAACTCGCTTCCGCGGCGACCTGCGACAGGTAGGGCGGCGAGATGAACAGGCTTTGCGCGAGCCGCTCGACCGGCCGCACCAGGCGCTCCGGCAGGACCAGCCAGCCGATGCGCCAGCCTGTCATGCAGAAATATTTCGAGAAGCTGTTGACGATGATCGCTTCGGACGATTGCGCGAGCGCGGTGGTCGCCGCCGCCTCATAGGTGAGGCCATGATAGATCTCGTCGGAGATGAGCCAAAGCCCCAGCCTCTTGCATTCGCCGGCGAGCGCCGCGATCGAGGCTTGTCCCATCATCACCCCGGTCGGGTTCGCCGGGCTCATCACCAGCACGCCCTTGAGGGGCCTCTCCCGATGCGCCGCGCGGATCGCCCTTGGCGTGATCGCCCAGCGATCGGCCGGGCCCGTCTCGACGATGACGGGCTCGATGCCGAGCGCTTCGAGAATGTTGCGATAGGCGGGATATCCCGGAGAGGCGATGGCGACGCGGTTCCCGACATCGAAGCAGGCCAGGAAGGCGAGGATGAAGCCCGCCGACGAGCCGGTGGTCACGGCGACGCGCCCCGGATCGAGGCTCACCCCATAGCTGTCGCGATAATGGCTTGCGATGCGCTCGCGCAACGAAGGCAGGCCGAGCGCCGGGGTGTAGCCGATCCGGCCCTGCTCGATGGCGCGTTTGGCCGCCTCGCGCGCGGCGCGAGGGGCCGGCGCTCCCGGCTCGCCGAGCTCCATATGCACGATATGGCCGCCCTTGGCCTCGATGGCGCGAGCCTGGGTCAGAACCTCCATGGCGATGAAGGGAGCAACCGAGGCACGCAGCGCCGGGCCAAGCTCGCGTCTCGCGACATCGTGAGCCGGCTCCTCCGAGGCCGGAGTCCCAAGCTCTGGCTTCATGCCCGCTTCGCCTTGGCCGTGCCGCATTCCCGGTTCCCTGTCGATCTGCTATGGCACAGTTGGCATAGACCGCAGGCGG
>JBIOEK010000540.1:0-2801 GCA_044445925.1 Hyphomicrobiales bacterium | reverse complement strand
ATGCTGTGCTCGACGCCGCCGATGCTGTCGATGGCCGCCTTCGAGTAGGCGCTCGACGCCGTGGAAGGCGTCTCCATGGCCGAGGTCGAACGCAAGGGCCGGGCCCTCGGCGACCTGATGATCGCGCTCTATGACGAGCGCCTGAAAGGACTCGGCTGCGGCCTCTCGACCTTGCGCGACGGCGCGCGGCGCGGCAACCACGTCTCGCTGACGCATGTGAATGGCTATGCCGTCATGCAGGCGCTGATCGGCCGCGGCGTCATCGGCGATTTCCGCGCCCCCGACGTGATGCGCTTCGGTTTTGGGCCGCTCTATGTGCGCTTCGTCGACATCCATGACGCGGTGCTCGCCATCGCCGATATCCTCGAGAGCGGCGCCTTCAAGGACGAGAGGCTCGCCGAGCGCCAGGCGGTGACATGAACGACACGGGAACCCGCAAGGCCGCAGCGGCGGCGGAGACGCATGCCTCGGCGACCGGCCGCGCCATGTCCTATTCGGACTATCTGCGTCTCGACCGCATCCTCGACGCCCAGACCGCCTTGTCGCCAGACCGCAACGAGCTGCTCTTCATCATCCAGCACCAGACGAGCGAGCTGTGGATGAAGTTGATGCTGCACGAGCTCAACGGCGCCATCGAGGGCTTGCGGGCCGACGAGCTTCCCGCCGTCTTCAAGATGCTGGCGCGCGTGTCGCGCATCATGGAGCAACTGGTGCAGGCTTGGAGCGTGCTCGCTACCATGACGCCGAGCGAATATACGGTGCTGCGGCCGTATCTTGGCACCTCATCGGGCTTCCAATCCTACCAGTATCGCGAGGTCGAGTTTCGGCTCGGCAACAAGAATCGCGCCATGTTGAGCCCCCATGAGGGCAGCCCCGCCATCTTGGCCGAGCTCGCGGCGGTGCTCGAAGCGCCCTCGCTCTATGACGAGGCGATCGCCGCGCTGGCGCGGCGGGGCTTCCCGATCGAGCCCGCCCTCCTCAATCGCGATTTCAGCGAGAAGCTCGCGCCCAATGACAGCGTCCAGGCTGCCTGGACCTCGGTCTATCGAGACCCCCAGGCCAATTGGGAGCTCTACGAGCTCGCCGAGGAGCTGGTCGATCTCGAGGACGCCTTCCGCCTCTGGCGCTTTCGCCATGTCACCACCGTCGAGCGCATCATCGGCTTCAAGCGCGGCACGGGCGGGACCTCCGGTGTCGGCTATCTGCGCAAGATGCTTGACGTCGTGCTGTTCCCGGAATTGTGGCGGCTGCGGACGGAATTGTAAGATAAGCAAGTAGCGAACAGCGAATAGCGAGTAGAGTGTTCAGGGCATTCCATATACTACTCGCTACTCGCCCTACCCCGTCACGCCTTCCCGCTGCTTCACCACCCGATAATAGCTCCACAGCACGCGCGCGGCCACGCCTCGCCAGGGTCGCCAGGCCTCGGCGAGCGCCACGAGCTCCTTTTCGGTCGGCCGCGCCTTCAGGCCGAAAGCATGGCGCGCCGCCTCCTGGAGAGCCAGATCGCCGGCCGCGAAGGCGTCGCTGTGACCGATGCAGGCCATGAGATAGATGTCGGCCGTCCAAGGTCCGATGCCGCTCACCGTGGTCAGCGCCGCGTGCACCTCCTCGGGCGTCGCGCCATGCAGCGGATCGAGCGCGAGCGAGCCCTCCGTGAGCGCCGTCGCCAGCGCCCGCAAGGTGCGCTGCTTCGGTCGCGACAGGCCGGCAAGGCGCAAATCCTCGTCGGTCGCCGCGAGCAGGGCTTGCGGCGTCAGGGGCGAGATGCGCGCCGCGAATTTTGTCCAGATGGCATTGGCGCTCGCAACCGATAATTGCTGCGAGACGATGATGGCGCAAAGGCCCGCGAAGCCGCCTTCGCGGCGGCGCAAAGGCGGACGCTCGCAGCCCTTGATGACGGCGCGCCAGCGCCTGTCGAGACGCGGCAGCGCCCTCAGGCCCTCGCTCAGGACCTCCTCGTCATGGATGATGCGCATATACCCACTACTCGCTGCTCGCCAATTTCAGCCAAGCTTCCTCGTCGATGGTCTCGACGCCGAGCTCGCGCGCCTTGGCGAGCTTCGAGCCGGCACTGGCGCCCGCGACCACGAGATCTGTCTTCTTGGACACCGAGCCCGCGACCTTGGCGCCGAGCCGTTCCGCCATGGCCTTCGCCTCCTCGCGGGTGATCTTCTCGAGCGAGCCCGTGAACACGACCGTCTTGCCCGAGACGGCCGAGCTCGCGGCTCTCGCTTCCAGCGGCGTCACCGTCACCTGCCGCAAGAGATCCGTGACGATTTCCTGGTTATGCGGCTCGCCGAAGAAATCCGCGACCGCCTCGGCCACCACCTCGCCGATGCCCTCTATCGAGGTCAGGTCGCCGAAGGCTTCGCCGTCGCGGTCCTGGGCCGCGACCGCCGTGCCCAGCAAGGCCTCGGCCGAGCCGAAATGCTTGGCGAGCTCCTTTGCCGTCGCCTCGCCGACATGGCGGATGCCGAGCGCGTAGATGAAGCGGTTGAGCGCAACGGTGCGGCGCGCCGCGATCGCCGCGAACAGGTTGCCGGCGCTGGTCTCGCCGAAGCCCTCGCGCTGCTCGAGCCGCTGCGAGGAGCGCCGGTCGCGCTCCTCGAGCGTGAAGATATCCTGCGGTCGCGTGATCAACCCCTCCTTGTAGAACAGCTCGATGCGCTCGGAGCCGAGCCCCTCGATGTCGAAGGCGTTGCGCGAGACGAAATGCTTCAGGCGCTCGACCGCCTGGGCCGGGCAGATGAGTCCGCCGGTGCAGCGGCGGATCACGTCTTCCTTGCCGGTGCGCGGAT
>JBIOEK010000539.1:0-2807 GCA_044445925.1 Hyphomicrobiales bacterium | reverse complement strand
GTCTTTGCTTTGAAGTAACTGTTTATTAAGTAGACGCCTTGTCGGCGGAAGGGGTCGAAGTTTGCAAGCTCGAGGCGGCGTCGGGCGGTTCGTCCGGACGGCGCGCCGGATCTCTCGCAGCTCGGTAGCCGCCTTCGATGCGCGGGAGCGCTGGACCCGGGAAGCGGGTCCTGATAGGCATGAAAGCGGGCGCATGGCCACGTAGCTCAATGGATAGAGCACCGGGCTTCGAACCCGTAGGTTGCACGTTCGAATCGTGCCGTGGTCGCCACCGCTCCCATCCCCGATCCACCTTCGCCGAAGCCATTATCGGCGCATCTTGTCTCTCTTGGTGCACCGAGCTCAGGATCGGGCAGGGCTCTGCTCTTCGCTTGCGGCCTCGCCGGCTGCGTGGGTCAGGGTTCGCAGCGCCTGCCGGACGGCCGGATCGCCGAGCCGGGCCGTCGCCCCGCTCGCGAAATGCCGGGCGATCAGCGCCAGGACCGTTCCCGGATCGGCGTCGGCCGGGCCTTGCCTTAGCGGGCGGCGCTCGAGCCAGCCGGCGAGCATGGCGAGCTCGATCCGCTCGGCTGCGATCTCGACCGATTTGACGCTGTTGCGCAGCTCCTCCGTGGCGGCGCAAGCGGCTGGGCTCGGGCCCGATTTGAGGCGGGTCCGAATGTGGCGCAGGCCCTTCACGATCTCCGCCTGCCAGTCATGGACGAGAGCCCCGACGGCGTCGAGATCTTCGGCCTCGAGCGCGATGCCCTGCTTGAGGAGCGCGAAGATGCCGAAGAGGAGCACATTGACGTCGACCGCCAGCCGCTCTTGCAGTGCGAGGCAGGCCGGGGCGACCCCTTCGCGCCCATAGAACGACAAGGCGAAGCGCCACAGCTCCGTGTCGAGAGGGAAGGGGCTCGGCACGTCCGAGCGGGGCTGCGGACCGGTCGTGGGCGAGCCACTCATCATCCGGGTTTAGCCCGAGCCGGCTTCTTCGGGCGCGAGCCCGAGGGTTTCGCCCCGACATCCTCGCCCCAGCGGCGCACCTCGCCGCTGTCGATGCCGAACAGGTCGAGCGCGCGGCCGACGCTGTGGCGGACGACATCGTCGAGCGAGGCCGGGCGGGCGTAGAGCGCCGGCACTGGTGGCATGATGATGGCTCCCGCTTCGGTCGCCTGCGTCATGGCCCGCAGATGACCGAGATGGAGGGGCGTCTCGCGCACCATCAGCACCAGGCGCCTGCGCTCCTTGAGCACGACATCGGCCGCGCGCGTCAGCAGGTTCGAGGTCATGCCATAGGCGATCTCGGAGAGGCTGCGGATCGAGCAGGGAGCGACGAGCATGCCGATCGTGCGAAACGAGCCGCTCGCGATCGACGCCCCGATATTCTCGACGCTGTGGACCACGCCCGCGAGCGCGTGGATGTCGCGCAGTTTCAGCGGCAGCTCATGGGCGAGCGTCACGGTCGCCGAGCGCGTCATCACGAGATGGGTCTCGATGTCGAGCCGGCGCAGCATCTCGAGGGTGGCGACCCCATAGGCGGTCCCTGAGGCGCCGCTGATCCCGACGATCAGTCGGCGGGGTTCGGAGCCGGTCACGCGAAGCGCATTCGGCATGCCCTTGCCTTGAGGTTCGGGCCGGGCGTGGATGGCACGGAACCGCGACGCATTGTCGAACGTCCTTGTGTTGCGTATGCCCTTTGTTGCGCGTTGCGCAACGCCGTTGCGAAACTGATCCTGCGCACAGTCGCAGATCGGGTCAAGCGGAGGCCAAGGCCAGGCTCTGGTGACACGCAACCCTCGAATGGGAGCCCGCATGGCTTGGCGCGGACATCTGGAAGTCGCCTCGCCTCGGGAAAAAGTCGGCGGCAAGGATGAGGTGACCTCGTCGGCTCCACTGAATCGGTTCCGACCGGGAGCCGCGCTTGATCGAGCTCGTGCCGCCCACGGCGATGACGCTCGGCCGCATGCTGTGAAGCCTTCGGCTTAATGGCCTCCTGAGCCCGAAAGGCGCCCGTAGTTGACACCTTGCCCCATGCTTCCCACCTCCTCGATGGTCGAACAGGCAGGCGGTGGTGTGGCGCGGATGCTCGAGGAAGAGGTGATCGAGGGAGAGATTCTCCAGGGTCGTCTGTCGCTCGCCGATCACACGGCGCTGCGCGCGGCCGTTCTGGCGCTCGAGCATCGCAGCCTCGCCATGCGCCTTTCCGGCCTTGCCGGAAGACCCGTCGAGCTCCTCATCCGCATGAACAATGGTCCGGCAGGCGAGGCGGTTCTGCGCCTCACGCAGGCGGCGCTGAGGGCCTCCCTGCGCGTGGCCCTGAGCTCGAGGATTCCGGTCGCGAGAGACGAGAGTGGCCGTTGGCACAAGGCGTTGGTGGCGATCTCCGGTGCCGTCGGAGGCAGCTTCGGATTGTCCTCGCTCGCATTCGAGCTTCCGGTTTCCACGACGATCCTGCTGCATGCCATTGCCGATATCGCGCGCCGGGAGGGCGAGGACCTCACCACCCCCGAGGCGGGGCTCGCTTGTCTCGAGGTCCTCGCCTTCGCGGGGCGCTCGGAGGGGGATCGCCAGGGCGACGCAGGTTATCTCGCGGTTCGCACCGCGCTTGCCCGCGCCACCATGGAGGCAACCCGTTACGTCGCCGAGCGTGGCCTGGTCGAGGAGGGCGCGCCGCTTATCCTGCGCGTCGTCGCCGAGATCGCCCGCCGCTTCGGCGTTACCGTCTCGCAGAAGCTTGCGGCCCAGGCCGTGCCTCTTCTCGGCGCCCTGGGGGGCGCCATGATCAACACGGCCTTCATGGAGCATTTCCAGTCCATGGCCAAAGG
>JBIOEK010000538.1:0-2814 GCA_044445925.1 Hyphomicrobiales bacterium | reverse complement strand
GTTCCTTCTCGGCAGTCGGGCCACCCCTCATCCTTCGCTCGAGCAGCTTCCGGTCCTTTTTCATAAGATAGAGGGTGATCGCCAGAGCCGACGCGAAATATACGCAGAGGAACGCCCATGCCTGCCAGTAATCGAGCGTCCGCGCTGGAACAAAAATCAGCGCCGCCATGACAAGAAGCAGGAACAAGAGTCCACCGAACGCCTTCATGACCAAGGTATTCATTTCATGATTGTAACGCACGCCCGAATTCCTACCTCGAATAACTATCAATCATGGTTTCTTCCGGCGCGACAGCTGCCATGTGCGAAGGCGCCCGTCGATGGTCAGCTCCAGCGTCAGCTTGTGCAGCGAAGCCGGCAGCACCGGCGCGACGAGCCTTTCGCCGAAATGACGGCGGACGCCGAGCGCCTGGCGAATGAGGAGATTGGCGAAGAGCCCGGGTCCGCTCGAATAGATGCGCCAGCCGCCCTCGACCGGCACCAGACCCTCCTTGACGCGCTCCCAATCCGTGCTCGCCTCGTAGCGGTCGTGGAAGCAGGCGTCGCTCGAGCTGAAATATGAGTTGCGCTGTCGCGGCGCGGCATGGGGAAGCCGATCGGTGACGGCAATCGGGTTCGCCACGCCGAGCGCCTCCCAGAGCGCCTCGGCTTCGCCGAGCGTCGCCATCGCTTCGGCGTAGCGTAGATGGGCATGCACATACATGAGGCCGATCTCACGCCCGAAGAAGGATGAGGATTCGGCGCGCTTGAAGATCCTCTCCGGGCCGCCGCGATAGGCGGCGGGCTTGTCCATCAGGCGAGCGCCGTCGGGGAAGAGCAGGTGCTCGCGGATGATGGCGAGGTGATGCCTTGCTTGATCTCGCGTGAAGAGACCGGCGATGATGCCGCGGGTCATCGGCAGCAGCGAATAGCTCAGCCCGGTGCGCCGGTCGCTCGGATGCAGCAGCAATTCCGGGCTGTCCTGCCCCGGCTCGAAGATGGCGTAGCCCGCCACGGTGCCGTCGCGCACGAGATGGCGGTTGAAGTCGGCTGCCATGGCGGCCGCATGGGCTGCGAGCTCCGCGGACGCAGCGCTGCGTCCGGCGCGGCGCAGTACATCGGCGTAGCGCTCGAGTTGCTGGAACAGCAGGGCGACCGTCCAGCTGCTCGCCATCTTGTCCTGCATCGCCGCATCGACGGGCTGCAGGCTGTCGTTCCAATCGCCTTCGCCCAAGCGAATGAGATGAGTGCCGGGGATGAACCTCTCCCGAACCACGGCCAGGAGCTTGCCGACATGGGCCGCGATGGCGTCTCGGCGCTCGGTCTTCGCGAAATTGTCCTCGCGCCGCCAGGCGATCTGCTCGTCGAGAAAGGCGAGGTCGTTCGTGGCTTCGAGATAATCGCAAAGCGCCTTGAGCGGCCAGACGATCACGTCGCCATGGGGCTCAGATCCCTGGATGCTCGAATAGGGCTCCAGCATGAACCATTGCGGCCAGTCGCCCCGATTTTCGTATTGCTGGGCGAAGACGATGCGCAGGATCTCCTTCACCGGCTCGTCATGCTCGAGGGAGAGGAAGAATTCGACCGGGCCCTGGCATACGTCGCGGGTGCCCCAGGCGGCTCCCGTATATTGCTCGAGACCGTGCGGCACCGTGAGGTGCATGATGGCATTGTGAGCGAGCCAAGGGAAAATCGTCTCGATAGCGGCAAGCTGTGCCGACGCCCGGCCGCTGTCGCCAGCGCGTAAGCGAAGGTCGCGGGACACATGGGTCCAGTATCGCGTCGCGGATCTCAGCATCTGCGCGGGCGCCGATCCGCCTTCGTAAATCTGCGCCAGGCGCTCGGCTTCGGCCGCATCCGTCAGGGAGCCGAGGACCGCGAAGGAGAAGGCGGTCGTCGCCTGCGTCCGCAACGCCACATAGCCGCCTCCTCGCGCTTCGCCATCCTCGTAGAGCAGCTCGTCGCCGCCGATCGCGTCGAAGGCCTGCGGCGTGGCAGTGACGAGATGATAGACGGCATCCGAATAGGTCTGGCCCCAAAGGCTTGTCGGGGCCGGGCGGAAGGAACAGCGCTTGCGCTTGCGATCGATCAGGACGCTACCGGCCGCATCGAGCTCGCGCTCCCCCAGAGCGAGATGCCCGAAGACGAGGAAGCGGCAAGGGGCACCCGTGACCTCGACCTGCCATTGCATCGCGGCGTGCTCGCCCGAGGCGATGGCATGAACGGTTACGAGTCGGTCCTCGAGCCGGTAGATCCAGCGGCAATCATTGAGGCCGATATCGAAAGCGGACGGCGTCGCCAACAGGCGCCATGAGCCGTCGATCTCGACCAGCATGCGCAGGCCGCTCGCCCGCGTGATGTTGTAGGGGTCCCGCGACACCGAGAAGAGCTTGTGGAAGGAAGTGTTGCCGATGGTCAGCTGGGCGGCGAAGACGCCGTGCATCCAGGCCGTGGCGCAAAGCGTGGCTTCATCGAGGAGCATGGCCTCTCCGCTGCGCAGCAAGGCGCCGTGGCGGCGCGCGACCAGCCTTTCCTTGTCGCGCAGCACGACGTGCCAGTTATGCGGTCCGTCCGGCACGAAGAAGGACAGGAGACGCCCGTCCCGGCGCTCCTCGTGCAGGCGCTCGGCGAATATTCCTGCCACCTCCTTGTCGCTCAGGGAGAGGGCGAGGGCCGGTGCGGCGTCCTGGACGATGCCGCGGGCCGCCGGCCCGAGCTCGATCTCGACCGGTGCAAATTCGGCCCGGGCCCGCCGCGCGAGGGCGAGCCGGCCGAGATCGGAACGGTTCGACGCTTCCGCGTGATCGGGCCCGTAGAGGCCGAAGAACGTAAAGC
>JBIOEK010000537.1:0-2825 GCA_044445925.1 Hyphomicrobiales bacterium | reverse complement strand
CCTCGAGGCTCGAAAGCAGGGCCTCGACCGTCAAGCGGCCGGTCGCACCGAAGAAGTCGACGGCAACGATCTCGGCGAAGCGGCGGCGGAACCGCCGGAGCTGGCTCGTCGCATCGGGCCTCTTTTCCGCCTCGGCGCCACCCTCGCTCGCCGCTCCGAGCGCGCGGAGCTCGGCGGCGAGCGCCTCGTAATCGGCATCACGTGCCGCATCGAAGAGAGCCCGGACCTCCTGATCGCCGAGCCCGTCGACCAGATGCGCTTCGCAGACGAGGCCGTCGCCCCCGCCTTGCTCGATCTCGCGCAGGAGCCACTGGAAGTCCTCGAGCGCCTGCTCGCCGGCGGGCAGCACATAGACCGAGTTCTTGACCGAGACGGCGCCTAAGCCCTGCAGCCGCCGCCAAATCTTGACGCGCGGGTAGGCGGGCTTAGGCGGCAGCTGGTGGATCAGCAGCAGCCACGGCGCCGCGGGGATGGAGCCTTGCGCCTTGCTTTTCTTGGTCATGGTAGTCTCGTATCATTTTTATTGACTAATTGAAACAGTTGTATCACTGTTCACTGAACGCGGCATCAGCGCCGGGAGCCTGGTCCCCTCATTCTAGGAAATTGCACATGAAATGGGTCACGCGCGAGCGACCGAAGATCGACCGGATTGCCTGCCCTTGGTTGATCCAGCGCTTCATCGAGGCCGAGCCGGAGTTCCTCTATGTGCCCGCCGACCGCGTCCTCGCGGTCGCCGCGGAGACGGGGGCCATTCCCTATGATATCCCAGGCGTCGAGCTCAGCCACAAGGGCAAGCTTTGCTCCTTCGACGCGTTTCTGGAGAAATACCGCCTCGACGCTCCGGCCCTGCGTCACCTCGCCTTGATCGTGCGCGGCGCCGATACCTCGCGGCTCGAGCTCACGCCCCAGTCCCCCGGACTCTATGCGGTCTCGCTCGGGCTTTCCGTCAATTTCCCGCAGGACCACGAGATGTTGCGCCACGGCATGGTCCTCTACGACGCGCTCTACAGCTGGTGCACGGAGCTGCAGGGCGAGACGCATAACTGGCCGCCGGCGGGATACGCGCAACCGGCGTGACGGGGGCAATCGCCGCCCACGGGTGCCTCTGGGGAGGATGCCATGACGGTGAGCCGCGCGCTATCTCGCAGCACCCTGCGCGAGCTCGTGTTCTATTTCCTGCGCCTTGGCTTGCTCGGCTTCGGTGGACCGGTGGCGCTGGTCGGCCAGATGGAGCGGGAGCTTGTCGCCGACCGGGCTTGGCTCTCGAAGGAGCAGATGCGCGAAGCGATCGCGGTGTGCCAGTCCCTGCCGGGGCCGCTGGCGATCCAGGTCGGCATTTACATCTCCTATCTGCGCGGCGGCTTTTGGGGGGCATGGGCCGGCGGCTGGGCCTTCATTTTCCCGAATTTCGTGATCGTCGCGGCCCTGGGGGCACTCTATGTCACCCTCGGCGATCTGCAGCCGGTGACCGCGATCTTCTATGGCGTGAGCCCGGCGGTCATCGCCTTGATCCTCCATTCCTCCTACCGCCTCGCCAGGCTCGGCATGGAGGATTGGCTGCAATGGGCGATCGCGGCGGTGTGCTTCGCGGTGACGGTGGTTCTGCAAGCCGAAGTCGCGCTGCTTTTCATCGGCGCGGGCATCGTCGGCATCCTGGCCTATGGCAATATCTTCCGTCGCATGCCGCCGAGCCTGCCGCTCATGAGCGTTGCCCCCGTTGCCGCCGCCTTGACGCCGGCCGCGAGCGCCTCGTTGCTCGGCAAGCTGCTGCTCTTCTTTCTTAAGGCGGGCTCGCTCACCTTCGGCAGCGGCCTCGTTATCGTGCCCTTCCTCGAGCAGGGCTTGGTGGAGCAATACGGCTGGCTCGACGAGCGCCAATTCCTCATTGCCGTGGCGATCGGCATGATCAGCCCGGGACCCGTCGTCATCACCGCGACCTTCGTCGGCTATCTCGTCGCCGGCTTTTGGGGCTCGCTCGTCGCGACGGCCGGCATCTTCCTGCCGTCCTTCATCCTAGTACTGGTAGCCGCCCCGCTCCTGCTGCGCCACCGCACCAACCCGAACGTCAAAGGCTTCGTCAGGGGAGCCTTCGCAGCCGCGATCGGGACCATACTCGGAGCCTGCGTGCTGCTCGGTCGCATTGCCATTGGCGACTGGCTCACGGCCCTCATCGGCCTTGTCTCGCTCGCCGTTCTCTTCCGTTGGAAGGTCAGCAACCCGCTTCTCGTTGCCGTGACGGCGGTGGTTGGCCTGATCGCGTATCCCCTGCTGCAACCGGCATGGGTGATGGTCAGATAGGAGGTCGCATGCATATGCCAAGAACCGTGGCATTCGTATGCCTGCACGGGTCGGCGAAAAGCCTGATCGCGGCGGAGTATCTGAACGGGCTCGCGCGCGAGCGAAAGCTCGACCTTTCGGCGACCACATCGGGGCCGGAGCCCGACCTCGAGGTACCCCCGAACGTGCTCGACGGGCTCACGCTCCGCGGCATCGACGCCCGGGCGCGTGTCCCGGCGCGCGTGACGGCCGCGGCACTGGCGCGCGCCGATTACATCGTGTCGTTCGGCTGCGACCTCGGCGGCCTCGCTCCGCCGGGAAGCGCCATCGAGCGCTGGGACGATTGCCCGGCGGTCAGCGACGACTTCGACATTGCCTGGTCCTACATCTCCCAGCAGGTAGAGCGACTACTTGAGCGGTTGGCTGCCTGAGCGAGCGGGGCACACCATGCCCGGAAGGTTCGCGATTGCGATGCTCGCCCTCTCCTGCTGGGCGGCAGCACGGGCTGCCGAGCCGGAGCCCATGCGGCTCGAGGCGAAAATTCCGCT
>JBIOEK010000536.1:0-2828 GCA_044445925.1 Hyphomicrobiales bacterium | reverse complement strand
TCTGGCGACGAATGCGCCGCTCGATCATCGGCACAATCGGCCTGGTCCTGGTCAGCCTCCTCTTGATCATGGCGGTGTTTGCCGACTTCTTCGCGCCGATGAATCCGAAGGAGCCAGGGCTGGCCTTCGCGCCGCCGGACGCAATCAGCTTCACCGCCCCGGACAAAACATTCAGCCTGCGGCCGCGGATCTATCCGACGATCGAGACCGGCGAGTTCGACCAAGTGACCTTCCAGCCGCTCACCGGGCCCGACTACGACCACCCGCATGAGCTTGGCTTCTTCGTCGACGGCGCGGAGTACTGGCTGTTCGGTCTGATCCCGACGAACATCCACTTCTTCGGCTCGCTCGACGGCAGCCCGGTGCACTTCCTCGGCACCGACAAGTTTGGCCGTGATATCGTTTCGCGCGGGATCGTCGGCTCGCGCATATCGCTGATGATCGCGCTGATCGTGGTGACCATCACCACGACGGTCGGCACCATCGTCGGCATCTCCTCGGGCTATATCGGAGGTCGGTTCGATGCGTGGCTGCAACGCTTCATCGAGCTCGTCCTCGCTTTTCCCCAGCTGCCGCTCTACCTCGCGCTGACCTCGCTGATCCCGATCACGGCGCCATCCAACGTGTTCATTGCCTTCGTCATAGCCCTCCTTGCCGCGCTCGGCTGGGCGCAGCTGTCGCGCGAGGTGCGTGCCAAGACGCTGTCGCTCGCCCGCATCGAATATGTTCGCGCGGCAATGGCAGTCGGGGCGAGCGACCGGCGCATCATTCTCCGCCACATCCTGCCGAACGTGATCAGCCATGTGATCGTCGCGGTCACCCTGCAGATCCCCGCCATCGTGCTCCTCGAATCCTTCCTCGGTTTCCTTGGTTTTGCGGTGAAGCCGCCGCTCATCTCATGGGGTCTGATGCTGCAGGACACGAGCAGCTTCTCGGTCATCGGCTCGTACCCCTGGATCCTCTCGCCGGTTGTCTTCGTTCTCATGGCCGTTTTTGCCTTCAACGCCCTCGGCGACGGGCTGCGCGATGCGGTCGATCCGTATTGACGCCGGCCATGGTTGCCTCCGACAACGAATTCGCGCCGGCCGAACGCTACGACCTCAACAGTCACGGACGCCCGTTGCTGGTCGATGCGCGCAACATCGGCGTCACCTTCAAGGTGGAGGGCGGAACCGTCGAAGCGGTCCGCGATGTTTCGTTCCAGCTGCACAAGGGCGAGACGATCGCGATCGTCGGCGAGTCCGGCTCGGGCAAGTCGGTCACCGCGCGAACGGTGATGGGACTTCTATCGCGGCGGGCGACCGTCGGCTCGCAGGCCCGCATCCTGATGGATGGAAAGGACATCCTGAAATTCGGCAAGACGCAGATGCGCAAGCTCCGCGGCAACCGGATCTCGATGATCTTCCAGGAGCCGATGAGCTCCCTCAATCCGGTCTACAAGGTCGGAGCGCAGCTGACCGAGATCATTCACCTGCACAACCGGGTAGGCCGCAAGGAGGCCATGAACCGCGCCAAGGCCCTCCTCGAGGAAGTCCAAATTCCGGAACCGGAGGCGCGGCTCCGCCAATATCCGCATCAACTGTCCGGCGGTCAGCGCCAGCGCGTGATGATCGCCATGGCCATCGCCAACCGGCCGGATGTGCTCATCGCCGACGAACCGACAACCGCCCTCGACGTGACCGTCCAGGCCAGAATCCTCAACCTCATCAAGGAGCTGAAGGCCAAGTACGGCATGGCCGTGATCATGATCACACACGATCTGACCATCGTCCGGCATTTCTCGGAATACGTCTATGTGATGCAGAATGGCGAGATCAAGGAGCACAACCGCACCGAAGAGCTTTTCGCCCATCCGCGGCATCCCTATACCAAGCACCTCTTGGCTTCCGAGCCGAAGGGTGCGCCCAATCCGCTGCCGCAGGATTCGCCTCCAATTCTCGAAGGCAGGAGCGTCCGCGTGGTTTACACGCTCAAACGCGGGGGCATGTTCCGGCCGGATTTCTTCGCGTTCGTGGCCGTTGACAGCCTCAGCCTCAAGCTCCGCCGCCAGGAGACGCTCGGGCTGGTGGGGGAATCGGGATCCGGCAAGACGACCTTCGGACAGGCCCTGATCCGCCTCATCTCGACCGACGGCGGCGAGATCTTCTTTCACGGCGATCCGATCCACACCAGGAATCGCCGGGAAATGCGGCCGCTCCGATCGCGCATGCAGATCGTCTTCCAGGATCCCTTCGCGTCGCTCAACCCACGCATGTCGATCCGGCAGATCGTCGAGGAGGGGCTGATCGTCAACAGCATCGGCAGCAGCAACCGCGAGCGGCTCGAGCGCGTGCGCCAGGCGCTGCGCGACGCCGGCCTTCCCGACAACATCCTGTCGCGCTTCCCGCATGAGTTCTCCGGCGGCCAGCGCCAGCGCATCGCCATCGCCCGCGCCATCGCATTGGAACCGGAATTCATCCTCCTCGACGAGCCGACCTCGGCGCTGGACCTGTCGGTCCAGGCCCAGATCATCGATCTCCTCAGGAAACTCCAGGACGAGAAGGGGCTGAGCTATCTCTTCATCTCGCACGACCTCAAGGTCGTCCGCGCGCTCTGCCACCGGGTCATGGTCATGCAGCACGGCAAGGTGGTCGAAGAGGGCCCGGTCGGCGAGGTGCTGAACAATCCGCAGACCGACTATACGCGCAAGCTCGTGCGTGCCGCCTTCGATATCGCCGCCTGACACAAATTTCGGAGAATTGTTGATGCCTGCCAATCCCAAGATCGCCCTCATCGGCGCGGGCTCGACGGTGTTCATGAAGAACATCGTCGGCGACGTGCTGCAGCGC
>JBIOEK010000535.1:0-2836 GCA_044445925.1 Hyphomicrobiales bacterium | reverse complement strand
GTTCCAATGGGTGTGCTGAATATCCACGAGCCTGCGCCTTTTCGGCCGAGCGCGAGGCCGGAGTTGACCGGCACCGATCGGATCGGCCGTCTCGTCGAGCTCGCGATCCGCAAATGGACGGTCGAGCGGCGGCCGAATTCACTTCACCGAGGAGAAGGCGGTCGGCTGCAAGATGAGATTGCTGAGGGACGCCAGGATCGGGCCGTCCTTCTCGCTTTCGGCGCGCTTGGCGAGCCATTCCGGATCGCTCTGGAAGGCCGCCCATTTCTGCTCGCGCTCGGCGAGCGAGCTCCATTCGAGAAGGTAGTAGAGGTCATTGTTGGAATCGCCAATGGCGACCGTCCAGAAGCCGGCTTGGCGGATGCCGTGCCTCTCCCAGACCTTGAGCGTGACCGTCTCGAAGCGCTTCAGCAGCGCCGGCAATCTGTTGGGGGCGCAGTGATAGATTCTCAGCTCGTGGATCAAGGTGGCTTACTCCCAAAACCAGACTGCATGATCGGCGCGGCGGGGCGACCGCCGTGCCGCAACAAAGCCCGCCGATGCACGATCGTCAACTCGCGAGCCTTGCGAGCCACGTCGCTCAGAAGTGCCTCTTGATCCCAAGGCTCGTATCGATCCTCCTCTCGAGCGCCTGGGCCAGAAGAGACAGCGGCCAGCAGATGATGAAATACAGGCCGGCCACGATCGGGTAGACGATCATGGGCTTGAAGGTCGTGTTGGTCATCAGCTGCCCGGCGCGCGTGAGCTCGACGAAGCCGATGATGGCGGCGATCGACGTGCTCTTGATCAGCTGCACCGCGAAGCCGACGGTCGGCGGAATCGAGATGCGCGCGGCCTGCGGCAGGATGACCAGGCGCAGCCGCTGCAAGAGGCTGAGCGCCAGGCATTCGGCCGCCTCCCATTGCGTTCGAGGAATCGCCTCGATCGAGCCGCGCCAGATCTCGCCCAGGAACGCTCCCGAATAGAGCGTGAAGGCGATGAGCACGGCCGACCAGGCATCGAACTGGATGTTGAAGAGGACGGCAAGCCCGTAATAGGCGAGGAAAAGCTGCATCAGCACGGGCGTGCCTTGGAACAGCTCGATGTAGCCGGTGGCGAATAAGCGCAGGATGCGCGACGGTGCGGTGCGCAGGATCGCGATGACGAGCCCGACGACGCCCCCGCAGACGAGCGCGCTCAGGGACAGCAGCAAGGTCCAAGGGATCGCCCTCAGGAGGTAGAGGAACTCGCTTTCTCCGAAGCTCCGGCCCATCTTTGCCCCCTCAGGCCGCCTGCCGGCGCTGGAACACCGACCAGTAGATGGCATTGAGGCCTAACCGGAAGCCCAGCGACATCAGAAGATATAGGCCGGTCGCGACGAAGTAGAATTCGAAGGAGCGGAAGGTCGTCGATTGCAGCGAGTTGGTGACCGCCGTCAGCTCCACCGCGGAGATCGTCGAGACCACGCTCGAGCTCAGCATCAACAGGATGAACTGGCTCGCGAGGGCCGGGTAGACCGTCTTCAGCGCGGGGAAGAGGATGATGAAACGGAAGATCTGAAGGCGCTTGAGGCCGAGCGCCCGCCCGGCCTCGGCTTGGCCATGCGGAATGGCTTCTATGCCGGCGCGCACGATCTCGCAGGCATAGGCCCCGAGATTGATCGTCATGGCGGCGAGCGCCGCGGCATTGGCGGTGAGCCTTATGCCGATCACCGGCAGGGAGAAGTAGAAGATGAAGATCTGGACGAGGAAGGGCGTGTTGCGGATCAGCTCGACATAGGCCGAGACCACGAAGCGCAAGGGCGGCGGTCCGGCTGCCTTGCCGTAGGCGCACAGGACGGCGAGGCACAGCCCCAGGCCCATCGCGGTGGCCGAGAGCTCGATGGTCAGAAGCGCGCCGTTCAGGAGCTCCGGAAGATGCTCCCAAACGACGTTGAACTGAAAGACGTAATGCACGCGGATCTTCTTGCGTCAGCCGGCCGCACGAGCCTGCGGCGGAATGCGCCTCAGAACACGGGCAAGGTCGGAAGATCGACTCCGGTGTATTTCTTGTAGAGCGTGGCGAGCGTGCCGTTCTGCGTATTGAGGAAGATCCAGGTGTTGATCCATTGCCTGAGCTCGAAATCGCCCTGCCGCACGATCGGCCCGTAATAGGCGGTCGTGACGGTCAGCTTGGTCTCGATCTGCTTGTCGGGATTGCCATCCGCTACGGTCTTGCCGGCAAAGGAGGTCATGGCGACGGCGTCGACCTGACCCGAAAGCAGCGCTTGGATCGTGGCGCCGATCTCGTCGAACCAGACGATATTGGTGCCCTGCGGGGCCATTTTAGGCACGGTCGCTTCCTCGAGCGTCGCGCGCGTGATGCCGATGCGCTTGCCGACGAGATCCGCCGGCGTCTTCATGGCGACGCTCTTGGGTCCGAAGATGACGATCGCGAGAGCGCCGTCGGGATTGCAGAACATCACGGCCTTGGCGCGGTCGGCGGTGACGGAGATCGAGGCGATGGTGACGTCGGCGCGCCCGGCCAATAGGGCCGGTATGCGGCCGGTGGAGGGCACCTGCACGAATTCGAGCTCCACGCCCAGATCCTTGGCCATCTGGCGGGCGACGGCGACATCCGATCCGTCGGGCTGGCCGTCCTTGTCGAGAATGCCGAATGGCGGATTGCCGACATCGATGGCGACGCGGATCTTCTTGTCCTTGATGATCTTGTCGAGCGTCGATTCGGCCTGGGCTCGCTGCGTGACGAGCCCTGCCGGCAGGGCCGCGAGCATGGTCAGCATCAGCATCCGCGCGAAGATTGTCATGCCGTCTCCTCCCTCTTGTCTTCGTTGTGGCCTTTGCCGATGGAACGGACC